>NZ_JBFRGD010000013.1:0-219214 GCF_052115165.1 Paenibacillus sp. 2TAB23 | reverse complement strand
TCAATAGCCTTCATTTTTACCTCTACGGGGTAACTCACTCTTGTTCCCAAGCAAAAACACCTCCAAGTTGTACGATTATTTTACAATAGTCGCATCTTCAACTTAAAGGTGTTTTATTTTGTCTCACGGTTTGGGGTCAGTTCCATAATCCTCTGCACCGCTTTTTTTTGAATTTTCTACTTATTTTTATAGTGCGAGCTGTTTCTTCAGCGAGCGACCCCCTTTGAGTCAGCCCGATTTTCTTTTACAGCTATTCAAGAATAAAAACTTTAACGTCTTGGAAGCCAAATGACAATGCTTGACTTGTTACGCCAGGTACGAAAATATCAATCCTATTGCCTTTAATCGAACCTCCGATATCCGTGGCTGTCGCGACCATGCCGCCTTGCGGAAGCCCGTTGTAGTCATAGCCCGTAACGTATAGCTTCGTTCCAAGCGGAATCATTTTCGGGTCAACCGCAATGGTTCCGACCTTAAGCTTATCGCCGAAATAATCAACGGCTCCCCATTTTCCATTCTCTGATGCTGCAGCAGTATATGCCGTTGCTTGAACGCTTATCGATTTGGAGTAAGCGTATTCTTTCCCGTTTATCGCTGTTATCGTCTGAGCAGATGCATCCTCAGTTGCTTTCATGGCAACAGTCTTTTGGACTGCCCCTGAAGAAACCGCTGCTTGCTTCGCCGCTACTGGTATGTTCAGCTTCAATCCCTTATATATGTTCTGCGAATTAATCTTTGGGTTCGCTTTCATCAGCGCATCCACGGAAACGTTATATTGTTTGGAGAGCTTCCAAAATGTATCATTGTCAGTCGTTGTATGTGTTTTTGAAGCTGCGTCCACTGTGCCTGCCGCCATCATAACGGATAATCCAATTACGGCAGCTGCTAAAGTACGTCTTTTAAACATGCGGTAAATCCTCCTGTGCGTCCCCGAAGTTTCACAACTTCGAGAGCGTTATTGATAAAGAAGGTCAAGGGCGGCAGCCGCCCTCAACGAATTGCTGCAAAGCTATTTTTAACTTGCTTGTACTAGCCGATAAACATTTGCACCCATTCACCATTTACATATCCAACGCCGATTTTAGTGAAGTTATTGCTCAGAATGTTCGCCTTGTGACCAGCGCTATTCATCCAAGCCGTCATAACGTCCTGTGGCGTTTTTTGGCCCGAAGCAATATTCTCACCAGCATAAGAATAAGTTACGCCGTAAGAACGCATCATATCAAATGGCGAGCCGTATGTCGGAGATGTATGGCTAAAGTAATTGTTAACATCCATGTCTCTTGCTTTCTCCGTTGCTACTTTCGTCAGCAAAGCGTCGCTTTTAAGAGCGGATAATCCGGCTTTTGCACGTTCTTGGTTAACGAGGGCAATGACTTGCGATTGTATAGCAGTCAAGCTTGTTGAACCTGAGCCTGTATTCCCTGAGCCTGTGTTTCCAGTTGTCGACCCACTACCCGAGTTGCCTCCAGTCGTATTGCCTGTCCCAGTGCCAGGCTTCGTTACCGTACCAGTTCCGCTTCCAGTGCCTGTCCCTGGTTTTGTTACTGTACCTGTTCCGCTTCCAGTGCCTGTCCCTGGTTTTGTTACTGTACCTGTGCCAGGTTTAGTTGTTCCTGTTTGGCTGCCAGTCGGCCATTTAATTGTACCGCCGTTCAAAAACTTGCTAATGTCTACTCCGTATCTATCTGCGATCTGCTGAATCGTATCTTGACTGATTATAATGGTTTGAAAGTTGGAGTATGTTTTCACAACCGGTGCTGCACTTGCTGATGGAGCTGTAAATCCTGCGCCGATTACCGTTGCTGCGATTATACCTGCGACACCTACGCGAATGGGTTGCATCTTCATGAATAATTCCTCCTAGAATAAGATAAGTTTTTTATACAAAAGCGACTTGCGCTTCCTGCTGAATTCCAGCAGCGCATTCGTTTTGTTTGCGTGTTGTTCTTACCGACGCCACTTATCTTACCATGGGGTTTTGGCCGATTCATGGCACAAAAACTGGTAATCATATGAAAACAGCCCGCAATACTGCACCGCTGCTGCTTTATGAGAATATGCTCATCAGCTGATTTGGCGCCTATTTAAAGCTGTCCGCTTGCTTTTCTGAGCTCATTGGCCAAACGATGAATCTCTTCACGCTCCGCTTTCGTTGTAGCTGCAAACCAAGCCGGAGACAACCATGTCGAAATGATTTTGTTCGCATCGGTAGGGCTCATATCGATATCCCTCCAATCACGAACGAGCTCCAGAAACGAGGCTTTGTTAACCGAGCTGCCTGGGCATGTTTTGGCCGGATTCATTTCGCGGTGGAATTTAATTTGCGAGTCCGGCAGCTTCCATTCCTTCGCAATATGGCTTGTCAGCTTAACGGCTGTGGCAAGTTGCGCCCCTTCGAGCTTCTCTGCTCCAATATCAAAGTTTCCGATCATCTCGAACATGAATGGATGGATACGGTCATTGTCCGAATCATTATAGCCAACCGCAGAGGCGGGAGCTTCAAGCAGCGAGCGGCCCTCCCATATATAACCATCCGGATCGATCGTCGCATGCTGAGCAATATCTCCCCAATTCTGCGTAACAGCGTGAAAGCGCCACATCGCTTGAATGATTTTCATCTTGTCCGATGCTCTGCGATAATCTGCAATCGTCGGCTTCCATGTGCCATGTACATGAATCTGCGAGAACTTTACTTTCGTTATAAAAGGCTTCAAATATGATACGTATTCCGCATAAGTAAACCTACGGAAGTTTTTGCGTTCGACAGCCATGTTGCATCCCTTCCCTTCGGATTAACAGTTGCTATAGTATATGCTGCAAATCGAATACCCGAGACGGCACGCATACAAAATAGCAGGCTGTGAACAATATTGTCCAAAGCCTGCTTTTGCTTTTTATTTTCTTAACGGTTTCCTAGCTTAATATTCCCGGTATCAGACTCTATGCTGATTTTGACATCACCTGAACCGATAGAGCGTTCTACCGTGTTGCCAGACTCCTTGTCTATTTCAAATCCCGACCAATCGATTTGGCTTCTTCCTGTATCTTTTCTAATTTTAATCGATGCTGAATCTGGTTGTTTGTCGACTTTAACCGTTATATTGCCTGTATCTGTATTGAAGGACACGTCACTTTGCAATTGTGCGGCTTCCAAACGGATATTTCCGGTATCCGTCTCGCCTTTGATCATTCCTTCTCCATCCGTAAACGTCGCGTTCCCTGTATCGGTATCGAATTCGATTTGCTTGAAGCTATAATTGGAAATGTTCAAATTTCCCGTATCAGCTGAAAGGAGAAGCTTGTTGCCTTGGATTTGGTCGATATCAATTTTACCCGTATCCGACTCCACATCGAAGGTGTCCCATATTTTATCCGGCAGTTCAATAGTCATTTTAAGGTTTACGATCGAGATGCCAAAATTAAAGCCGTTTTTCGTATCGCCGACGATATATAACGCATCTCCCTTTTTATCTGCTTTGAAAATAATCTTATCCTTAAGCTTTTTACTAACATTGCCTTCAAGCTTCATCTTTACATCCTGCGAATCGCTGTGTACGAAAGTAATATCAAAGGTATCTGTCTCCGTATGGATGGACCTGATATCGGAAGCATCCACCGTGATTTCATCCGTATAGGTATCCCCTTTAAACTTAATCAGGTCGTTTTCATTAAAAACGAAAAACGCGCAGATGATACCAATTCCGAGCATAATGATCGCAATAGCAGCCAGCTTCTTCATTTGTTATTCCCCTTTACCATTCTTGTGTTGAATTTCAAATATTTTAACGTCATTTTATAGAAGGAAGCCGTCAGCGCCTTTAATCCAATGAAAAGCAGAATAGCAACAGCGGTTGTAATGATGCTTACGGTTAAGGCTTGAGGCATGCTGAATGTCTCATTCAATAGGCTCTCAGCAATGACCGCTAAGCCTGCAATGCCGATAGATGCCGCAACCGCCCATAATGCTAGAAGGACCGCGGCTAACGCAAGGTATGGACCCAATATGAAAATAATATTGAATAAGCCGAGGCTCACCGTGGCGAACACCGCTTTGGATAGCTTCCCAAAGCTGCTGGTGCTCTCAGCCTGGTCTACGCGATAGCCTAGCAATATTTCGTTTGCGATCAGCTTAGGGTCTCCGAGCTCAAGGGCTGCATCCTCCTCGCTCTGTCCGTTCTCAACCGCTTGCTGAAAGTGAATATAATAATCGTACAGCCATTCCTTGCGCTGTGGCTCCGGGATAATAGTAAGCATGCCTTCCAGCTCCAACATATATCGATCTCTCGTCGTCATGGCTTCAAACCTTCCTCTATAATTTCATTTACGGACTGCGTGAAGCTTTCCCATTCGGCAATCAGTCTGCGCATGTGGCTCCAGCCTTCTTGCGTCAATTGATAATATTTGCGAGGCGGTCCTTCATTGGATTCCTTCAAATAGGTCGAGAAGTATCCGTCCTGTGTCAATCTGCTGAGCAGCGGATAGACGCTGCCGACGGCTACTTCGAACTTCTCGGATATTTTGACAGCAAGCTCATATCCATAACGATCGCCCCTCGTTGCCAGCACCAGAACGCATATTTCCAGCACGCCCTTTTTAAATTGGATGTTCATTTCCTGTCCTCCGTAAGCGAACGAACAATACATTCGCTTCAAAATAAATAATATCATGCATCGTTTACTATTCATCAATACAGTATAGTTGGCTGCGAGTGTTTTCTCTTTTTTCCAATTTAACACATACTATTCTACAATGCAAGATAGTGTTCAAAAAAGAATACCTCCGGCGGTTTGGCAAATGCCAACTCACCGGAGGTATCCAACTCATTAGTTTACGCTAATAAATTTACCCGTTGCTTGCGATTCGAATGCGCAAAGAATAACTTTCAAGGAAGCACGGCCATCTTCCCCGCTGACAGCAGGAGTCGTATTCGTTAGGATGCTCTCAAGGAAAGCATTAACTACGCCGCTTGTTTCTTGCTTATCGTTAGTGGAGATCGCTCCAACCTTATGCTTCTCAATCGTGCCGTTGCGAAGCTCAACGATTACTTGGTCATCGTGATGCGTACCGATTTTCATTACGCCGTTCTCGCACCAAAGAATCGTACTGTTGTCCTCGCCTTTGTAGTAAGTCCAGCTAGCTACAAGCGTGCCGATTGCGCCGCTCTTCATGCGAAGCAAGCATGTTGCGTTATCGTCAACCTCAGTGTCTTTTTTGTCCAGCGTCGCCACAAAGCCGGCAACCTCTGACACTTCATCATCAAGCATCCAGCGGATAAGATCGGATTTATGAACGCCTAGATCGCCCATAGCGCCCATAATTGCTTCAGGCTTGCGGAAGAACCAGCTCTCTGCGCCGTCAATACTCCAAGCATCCGGTCCAGGGTGACCGAATGATGTGCGGAATGTAAGCACTTTGCCAAGAATGCCTGATTTCAAAACTTGCTTAGCTTTCACATGCGGCGGCATGAAGCGTTGGTTATGGCCAACCATCAGATGAACGCCGTTTTTCTTAGCCGCTTCGATCATCGCTTCCGCTTCTTCGTCCGTTACGGCCATTGGTTTCTCTACCAGCACATGCGCGCCGGCGTTTGCCGCTGTAATCGACATCGATGCATGCAATGCGTTCGGTGTACAAACACTCACCGCATCCGGCTTGATCTCAGCGAGCATCGTTTCATAATCTGCGAAAGCTTTGCCGCCATGAAGGTTAGCGAAATGCTCTGCGCGCTCAATGATCGGATCAACGAAAGCGACTAGCTCTACGTTATCATGAGCCGCATATTCCGGCACATGACGGTATTTCGAGATGGAACCACAACCTATAACTGCTACGCGTACTTTAGACATTAATATTTTCCCCTATCCATTCTAAGTTAAATTATTGGTTAAGAAAGTTCTTTTTCATCCATTCCATGCTTTCCGCAACCGCTTCAAGCGGCGGGTTCGCGCATGTGTCCTGCTCTACGATCAACCATTCAACCGATGCCTTAGACGCTGCGTCAATAATGTCCAGAAGCGGCAAATCGCCTCTGCCAAGCTCGACGGTATCGATCTGCTGACCCTTTTCGCCTGCGCGGAAGTCTTTCAGATGCAGAAGCGGCAAACGGCCTGCGTATTTTGCAATGTAAGCAAGCGGATCAACACCGGAATATTGCACCCAGCCAATATCCATTTCAACTTTTAAATACTGCGCATCGATACGCTCATACATCGCATCAAACACGATTTGACCGTCAATTTCCACTTCAAATTCGAAATCATGGTTGTGGTAAGCGAAAGAAATGCCCGCTTCGCGGAAACGCTTTCCATACTCTTCGAATTTGACGAGGTGGTTGCGCCATGCGTCTGTATCGCGTGAATCAGCTGGAAGCCATGGACAGATCGCATATTTAGCTCCAATGGTTTGAAGATAAGCGATTTCTCCCTCAAGGTTCCCTTCAAGAAGATGCAGGCCAATATGGCTTCCGATTGCTTTCAGGTTCAACTCTTGCAGCAAATCACGCATATCTTCAGCTTTAATGTCTCCGTAGCCTGCGAATTCAACGCCCTCGTAGCCCATAGCCGCAACCTGGCGAAGTGTGCCTTCGAAATCCTGTGCCGTAGCATCCCGTACTGTGTACAACTGCAAACCAACATTCATTCGTGTCATGTGAGCCGCACTCCCTTGTATCTATTATTTTGATGTATTTGATTTTGCTTTCCGACTTTCATTATATCGGCAGTGGCAAGTGAAAAACAGCTATTTTATTAACATTTTCTTATGCGATTTTGGTAAATGCTCGTCTTTCTCCCGAATAAAGAGGAGCAGCCCCCTCAAGTCCGCTCAAGACTGTGAGAGAGCTGCTGCTTATATCCTTAGATATGAATGGTAAACGCCAATTGTTTAGGGCCGGCGGCAAGCTTCAGAATGCTGCCATCCACTTCCCCCGTAACACCGTCTACGGAAACGATTGAACCGAGACCTTTCAGCGCGAACGAGAACGGTTTGCCGCTGCCGTCGACTTGAACGGAAATCGCTCCGCCTTGGCGGCTAGCTGTAACCGTCAATTCCGTATGGCCTTTTACATCGCGAACGATCGTTGCTGCTGTTTTTCCATCCTCCAGATTATGAAGCTCCAGCGATACGCCGTCTGCATAGTCATAGTCAGGACGAACATCGTTAGCGCCAAGCGCGATGATCGAGTTCGGACGAACGAATAGCGGTAGGCTGAAGAAATCATGCTTCTCCTTGCGCCACGAACCGCCATCTACAATCTCGCCGGACAGCAGATGCGTCCATTTGCCCGCTGGCAAATAATAAGTAACATTGCCTTGCTCGTTAAAGATCGGAGCCACCAGCAACGAATCGCCAAGCATATATTGACGATCAAGAATCTCGGTAGTTGGATCCTCAGGGAATTCCAGCACCATCGCACGCATGGATGGCAAGCCGAGCTCCGTTGCTTGTACAGCCGTGTTGAACAGATAAGGCATAATGCGGCATTTGAGCTTCGTGAAGAAGCGGGTTACGTCCACTGCTTCCGTGTCATATGCCCAAGGCACACGGTACGATTTGCTGCCGTGAAGACGGCTATGGCTGGACAGCAAGCCGAACGCTAACCAGCGTTTGAATACATGCTCAGGAGCCGTATTCTCGAAGCCGCCAATGTCATGGCTCCAGAAGCCAAAGCCTGAAATGCCGAGCGACAATCCGCCGCGCAGGCTCTCCGCCATGGACTCATAGTCCGCATAGCAGTCTCCGCCCCAGTGAACGGGAAACTTTTGTCCGCCAGCTGTTGCCGAACGGGCGAACAACGCAGCTTCGTTTTTGCCAAGCTTCTCTTCAAGCACTTCAAATACCACTTTGTTGTAAAGCTGAGTATAGTAGTTGTGCATTTTCATCGGATCGGATCCGTCGAAATAAGCTACGTCAGTCGGGATTCGCTCGCCGAAGTCTGTTTTGAAGCTGTCAACGCCCATATCGACAAGCTCGCGCAAGTAGCTTGCATACCATTCGCATGCGGCTGGATTCGTGAAGTCAACGAGTGCCATGCCCGGTTGCCATAGATCCCACTGCCAAACATCACCGTTTGGTTTCTTCACTAAATAGCCATTTTCCTTGCCTTCTGCGAACAAACGGGAGCGCTGCGCGATATATGGATTGATCCATACGCAAATTTTCAGCCCTTTTTCTTTCAAGCGTGACAGCATGCCTACAGGATCCGGGAAGACGCGCTCATCCCATTTGAAATCCGTCCAGTGGAATTCACGCATCCAGAAGCAGTCAAAGTGGAAGACATGCAGCGGCAAATCACGTTCCGCCATTCCGTCTACGAATGAGTTAACAGTCGCTTCATCATAGTTAGTCGTGAATGAAGTCGTTAGCCACAGGCCGAATGTCCAAGCTGGCGGAAGAGAAGGCTTTCCTGTCAAATCCGTGTATTTGCCCAGAACTTCCTTCATGCTTGGGCCATCGATAATGAAATATTCAAGCGACTCGCCAGCCACGCTGAACTGCACTTTCTTTACTTTTTCCGATGCGATCTCAAACGATACAAGCTCCGGGTGGTTAACGAACACGCCGTAGCCTTTGTTCGTAATGTAGAAGGGCACGTTTTTGTATGATTGCTCAGAGCTTGTACCTCCGTCTTTGTTCCATAGGTCAACGACTTGGCCATTTCGTACGAATGGCGTAAAGCGCTCGCCTAGTCCGTATACCCATTCGCCGACACCGACGTCAAGCTCCTCACGCATAAAGGTATTGCCGTTGTCTTCTTTAATATAAGCCATCGACTTCTGCGTGCTGCCCGTAATGCGCTCGCCGTCGCGATAGAAATCGACTGCCCATACTGGACCTTTGCGTATGTGAACGCTCAAGCTTCCGCTAGTTAGCACAGCTTCTTCGTCATTCTCTTCAATAACGACATGGTTCCCCGTCTGCGAGGAAAGCTCGAATACCGGTCCGCGCTCTGTCACGCCGGCATGATGCACAAGCTTTACACCGATAATGCCTGGAAGCGGCGAATGGAAGTGGACGGTCAACAGCATCGTATCCAGCATATTGGAGCGTGTTACGATTGGCTGCGGCGATGCGTAAGCCGTCAGCTTTCCTTCATTTTGCTCGAAATCATGTACTTGTACGGCTCCTAATATTTTGTATTCATCACGAATGAGCCAGTTACCGTCTGTAAATTTCATGGACTGAACCAACCTTCCTGTTTTGTTTTATTTGCATTCCTACATAATTGCATTATACTGATTATGAATCCAACTAATCTAACAAAATAATGCTCATCTATAGCACTATTTTGACGAAATGCCTCTACTTAGGCCATCGCACCCTTTTCGAACACAGGAGGCCGTTTCCAAATGGATCAAACTACGCGCCATTCATTAAAGGAAGACCGTCTGCATGGCGACAACATGTTCCCGCTTGCTGCTTACTGGATCGAACATAGCGAGCCCGGCGTTCCCGTTCTGGATTGCCACTGGCATGCAGAGGCTGAGTTTTTTTATGTGCTTGAAGGGGAAGTGCTGTTCCAGGTAGACACCGATTATTTTCCCGTTCGAGCAGGCGAGGCCGTTTTTATTGACGGCGGCGATATTCATGCCGGACATGCGCTTGGAGACAAGGCTTGCTCCTTCTGCGCCATCGTCTTTGACACCCATTTGCTGTCAAGCGCAAGCTATGACGCCGTACAAGAGCAATACATTTCGCCGCTTCAAGACAAGAAACGCACGTTTCCTAGACATATTCAGCCCCAAACCAAATGGGAAATTGCGCTGCTTCGCCATCTGCAAAGCATTATGGACATTTGCGAGACACCGTCAAACGGTCTTGAAACAGCCGTCAAAGGCCATTTCTACTTAATGCTTCATGAAATTGCAGCAGAAGGACGCTTCTGCAACCGGAGCGAGACCAGCACATCCGACACAACCAAAATCGACAGGCTGAAGAAAGCCATTGTTTATATGCAGCAAAATTTCCACAGGCCGATCCGCATCGTCGAAATCGCCGATCAGATTCCGATGAGCGAGGGCCAATTCTGCCGCTTCTTCAAAACAATGACGAGACAGACGCCTATCGAATACTTAAATGCGTACCGGATCAGACAAGCGGCCGATCTGCTGCTTCGTCCGGAGCTTAAAGTATCGGCGGTAGCGCTTGATGTTGGCTTCGACCATATCAGCTACTTCGTTAAAGTATTTCGCAAAATGATGAAATGTACACCTTCTCAGTTCCGCAAAAAGCAGCTAGAGGCATCAGAACGCCGAGTTTGATCGGCAATAACGCTGAAAATACGGCGATTTCCCCAAAAGTTACAGCATTGTAACCAAATACTCACCGAATTTTAAGAATTATTTAATAATTGTAAGTTACACTAATAAAAAAAAATCCTTCGCGGGATGGAGGTCCTTACTATGAAAACCATGCTGATGTTCCAAAATAAAACGATACCCGTCTATTTAACCGATACGAATAAACAAGCCATCGAAAAACTTTCCACCGTACTGAATCGCAAGCTGACTACGGGGAAAAACGCGCTGAAAACCTGTCTCAAATCACTCATAAGCGTAGAGATCGTAGGCAGCGAGGCGACGCTTCATTCCTATTTCGAACGCGATACGCTGACCATTTCACTGTACTAATTCATGCTTCGGCGAGGTTTCGCCGTCCAATATAAGAGAGAGATTGACGTATGTGTACCATATATAATTGCAATTCGTTGTAAATAAGGGGCTGTCTCAAAAGTCATAAATGACTTAGGGACGCCCCTTCTTCATTTTTAAAATCATACACATTAAAGTTGTATGATTAACATCAGGGTTATATAATGATGGAAAGTGCCCAAAACGAGGAGCGAGTTATGAACATCGAGGTTAATAGCAGCAATCTAAAATTTCTTGAATGCTTTTCTTCAGATACACGAATAAAGATCATCGAATTACTGAACATCAGGCCGATGAATATTAAGGATCTGGCAGAAGCGCTCGGCATTTCGTCCGCCATCGTAACCAAACATATCCAGAAGCTAGAGGAAGCTTCTATTATAACGACGGAGAGCGTGCCAAGCACGCGCGGCCGCCAAAAAATATGCCACCTGACGCTTGATTCGGCAACGCTGCAATTTCGGGTAAAAGAACAAGCCGATCAGAACCGCTATGCGGTATCTATTCCCATCGGCCAGTATTCCTCCTACGAGGTAAAGCCAACCTGCGGCCTTTCTTCGGATACCAAAATCATCGGCATGGTCGACGATCCACGCTACTTTTCGGATCCCGAGCATGTAAAGGCTTGCCATCTGTGGTTCGGCAGCGGCTATATCGAATACCGAATCCCTAATTATTTAGTCGGGAAACAGCGGATTCGAAGCATCTCCATCTCGCTGGAAATCTGCTCTGAGGCTCCCCATTACAACGAGAATTGGCCGTCGGATCTTTCCTTCTATTTGAATGACGTGTGTCTCGGAACCTGGACCTGCCCCGGCGACTTCGGCGCTGTCAAAGGCGTATATACGCCCGCTTGGTGGGATCTTGGCACACAGCACGGCTTGCTCAAGCAGATAACCATCGATGCCGAAGGCTCCTATATCGATGGCATTCGCATGTCTGCCAAGAGCGTAGAAGACCTGGCGGTTGGACTTAACGAGGATATCCGCTTCCGCATCTGCGCGCCTGAAACCGCTACCCATAGCGGAGGATTAAGCATGTTCGGCAAGCAGTTCGGCAACTATGACCAAGATATTCAGGTATACGTCGCATATTGATCCTTATTTAATTTTCGAATTAGCTTCGGCTTGAAGCTGATCACGGTAATGCTTGGGCGACATCCCGGTTTCATTCTTAAACACGCGGTTAAAGTGGCGGATATTGGCGAAGCCGGTATGCTCTGCGATAGCCGCTATTTTTTGATCGGTTTGAGCCATCCTCCGCTTCGCTTCTTGTATCCGTACTTCCGTTAACCGCTCGATAAACGATTTGCCCATGCGCTGCTTGAACAGGGTACTGAAATACGCCGCATTCAAATATACGGCATCGGCCACTTCTTTGAGCGTCAATGCGTTCGCATAGTTCTGCTCAATATATCGAATCGACTTTTCAATCGGGTCACGCTCGGGCTTCGCGACGTTCTCCGCGATACAAGCCGCTAACCGAACGAGCAGGAGCGAGCACGCCTCCATAAGCTCCTCGCGTGAGGAAATGGAGCAAATGTGAAACAGCACGGCTTTCATATCTTTGCTGCCCAGCCATTCCTTTGTTATTCCCAGCTTCCCCGCCGTTTCGTAATAATGAAGCAAAAGCTTGCAAAGCTGCTGGTGAACCACTTCCGGTGAATAGGCCTTGCTGCACAGCTCGCTTACAAACGTTTGAACGGCTTCCGCCACCAGTTCCCGCTTCCCATTATGGACGGCTTGCTCCAGCAGCTCCCATGACGATGAACTTAATTCGCTGTAAAGACGATCGTCCCGGGTAATCTCGCCGTATGCGATTACCTTATCCCCGCCAATAATAAGACGATGGAGCAGCGCAATCTCGGCTTCGTTATAAGACTCTGCAATCGCTTTAAAGCCTTCAACAGCTTGGCCAATGCCGATTGTCACCGTAATGTTCGACAATGAGGTCATTTGCCTGCGAATGCTCTCGCCTATTTCCCTGATGTCTACCATCGCCTGCCCGCGGTCGGGAATATTGATCAGTGCTGCCACTTCAGTCTCTGACATGACGAAGCAGTAGCCGTTCACTCGCCTGCTTAGTACCTCTTGCACGAGCTGCTGGATATACAACTGGAATAACGATGGGTCGGCACGGTTGTATCGTTCGCTGCCGATCGAGCTTTTGTCCAGCTTAATGACCATGCAAGCAAAGTAGGGATGCTGAAACACGATACCAATCGATTGAAGCAGCTCCAAGTCCGCATCATTCACGCTTCCTCTGAGCAGAGCCGTGATCAAATGCTCGCTGACATGCTGCTTGATCCGGTGCTCCTCGCGATGTGATTTGACGGCGTTAGCCGGATCTGCTTGCAGACGCTGCCCCACCTGTACCTTCTCCCGCAGCTGGCTAAGCACCTTACCCAGCTCCTCCCGTTCGATCGGCTTCATCAAGTAGTCCATTGCACCTTGCCTCATCGATTGCTGGATATATATAAAATCATCAAAGCCGCTTATGACAACGCATAACATGTCTCTGAATCTCTCGCGCAGCAGCTGCTGCAGCTGTATCCCATTCATTCGGGGCATGCGTATATCCGTTAGCACCGCATCAGGCAGCTGCTCTTCTACCAATTGCAGCGCCTCATAGCCATCCCGTGCTTCACCGACAACCTCCCATTGCGGATCTAGCTCGGCAATCATTTTCCGCAGTCCTTTTCGAAAAATAGATTCATCATCGACAATGACGATTCTAGACATGGATATCCTCCCTCCCTTTAAACAGCTCTTCATGAACAGCGGGCAGCGTCAATATAACCTTCATGCCTTGGTAAGGCATGCTCTCTAGACTTAAGCCATATAACTCGCCGTAATGGAGAACTATTCTTCGATGCACGTTCAACAGCCCATTGCCGCTGCTTCCGCCAAGATCCTTTGAATACTGCAATCTGCGCCTAATCGCGCTTAGCTTTTCCTCGGTCATGCCAATGCCGTCATCCTCAATGACGATTCGCAGCAGGCTTTCATCGATTCGGCAGGATAATGAAATTTTCCCATTGCCGATCCCCTGGTCAATCCCATGGTTAATCGCATTCTCAACGATTGGCTGAATGATTAGCGGAATTACCTTACAGGTTAACGCGGCTTCAACACTTTCTAGCTGAAAATCAATTCGTTCCTCATAGCGCATTTTTTGAATCGTCATATAACCCCTGACATGATCCAGCTCATCTTTGAGGCTCACGCGTTCCTTCTGACCATTCAAACTGTAGCGCAGCAGCCGGCTTAAATTGTTCGTCATTTTGACGACCTCTTGATTGCCTTCGACCTCTGCATACATACTGATCGAGCCCAGCGTATTGTATAGAAAATGCGGGTTGATCTTACTTTGAAGGGCCGCAATCTGAGCGTCCTTCTCGCGAATTTCCGTTTCATACAGCAAATAGCCAAGCTCGCTTAGCTTCGACACCATCGTATTGAACGCTTTGCCCAGATGTCCCACCTCATCCCACTGCTTGACCGGGAATGATACGAGCAAATCGCCATGCTCCACCTTGCGCATCAGCTTAATTAATCCGCGCAGCGGCTTTGTAATCTGGAAAGCCAGAAAGACGGACATAAGCATAGCAAGGCCTACGCAGATAATACCGAGCAGCATGATGGAATTGCGTATAAGGAAACTGTCCTTCATCAGCTCCGCAACCGGAACGATGCCAATCGTTTTCCATTCAGTAACGGACGATGTCACATAGGAAACAAGCTGTCGCTCTCCGTTCACAGCTGCATGGGTTACCCCTTCGCGCTCGCCCTCCTGCAGGAGCGACGATATTGCAGCTATGGGCTGTGCATGCTCCTTGCCTGCGACTACGCCTCCGTTTTGATCGGTAATATATATGGCATCCCGATTTCCGAGGGTTACCTGTGACAGGATCTGGTGAATAACGGATGGTGCGACATCAATTACGATATATCCGAGTTTCTTCCCAGTATCGAAGCTCCGCAGCTCCCTGGCAATGGAGAACACGGGGAAAATCGTTCCGCCTGTCGACTGAATATTGTGGGTTCCAATAAAGGTGGATTGGCCGATGCTCATTTGCTCGTTTTTGAGCCATTGCGCATTCTCGTCAAGCTTGTAGGTGGTTACATATTGACTCTCGGGCAGCACAACATAGGAAGCGCCGCTCTCGCCAAACAAAGAAACGCCAACTATATCAATTCGGCCGTTCAGAAAAACCTGCGAAACGAACCCGTTGAGCTGCTTAATCTCCTCGAGCGTCAAAGCCTGCCCATGGTCGCGCTTGCTCTCCAGGAATGCAATGATCGGCTCATATTGATAGGGCATCAGCGTCAAGCGATCCAGCTCCGCCATGTACGTATCGAGGTTCAAGGTAAGCTGCTTCATCGTCTGCTGCTGATAATCGCCGACCTTCTGCTCCAGCGTAGCCGCGAATCTGCTAAAAGCGAAATAGCCCATAATGCTTAGCGGAAGCATGACAAGTATAAAGTTGATAAGAATAAGCTTTCTTGCAAGCTCCTGGTTTTTGAACCATCCGATCATGCTGCTGATCCGCTTCATGGCTGTCCCCTTATTTCTTCAGCTCGATGTTAACCCTCTTTGCGGCATTCTCCAGCGTTTGCTCTGGCGTTTGCTGCGAATAATTCATTTTTTCGAATTCTTGAATGAGTATTTCAACAATAGACCACTGCCTGACATGGCGCGGCCAATACGCAACATAATTGGCCGTTGCCGCATAAGCGCTGCGGTACTTCAAGCTGTTGAACGGCTCACTCGCCACAACCTTTGTCATGCTTGGCACATGCCCGGCTTCCGCCCACATCGCCCCATGCTCCACGCACCATTTGGCAAAAATCAATGCCGCTTTCTTCTTCTCATCGGTCATGCCATGCTTCGTAGGAATCGCAATCGTATGTGAATCCCCCCATACCGCGGCATGATCGTACAATACCGGCATCGGAATAACGCCGAAATCCAGTCCCGGCGCTTTCTCGAACGCACCTGTTCCCCACATTCCCGTAATAAGCACCGCTGCCTTGCCATCATAGAACAGCTTGAATGAATCGTTAATATTAGGAGGGATAAGCTCTTGCTTATACAGCTGGTTCGTATAATCTAACGCTTTCAGCGCTTTAGGATTGTTGAACACGGCTTCGGTAAGCTCTTCATTATAGAACGCGCCTCCGCCCTCAAGCTGATTATAAAGCGACCACCACAGCCAGACGGAATCGATCCGCGTGCTTGGCTGGGCTAGAGGGGCCGCATCCGGAGGGATACTCGCTTTCAACTGCTTCAAGAAGGCATGAAAGGCATCCGCGCCGCTGCTCATAATCGGCATATCGTTTCCATCAAGCAGGCCGGCTTGCCGCAGGTAGCTCTTGTTGTAATACATGACGAGCGCATGCGTATCCAGCGGCACCGCGTACGGGTTGCCGTCATATACGATCGATTCGAGAATATTGGCATTGAAACCTTTCCACTCCAGCCCAGCCTGGAGAGCAGGCTCCGTCAGCTTCTCGATATAGCCGTTCTGAACGAATTGAGGCAAGCTCGTCTGATGCAAAATAGCCAAATCCGGCGCGCTCCCAGACATAATGGCCGTCCTCAGCCTCGAATAATAATCATCCAGCCGTGTGTTCATCTGAACAACCTCAATCGACGGGTTTTCCTTATTGAACTGATTGACCATCTCCGTCATGAATTGATTGTCGCCGCCGCTAAACGGTGTCCAGAATTCAAGTTTCACTGCGGATGTCCGTGCTTCGCCTTGCGAATGATCCTCATCATCCTTGGAGGCGCAGCCGGTCAAAGCCGCGAGAAGGAGAGCCATAATCATATAAATCAGACATGACGTTCCTCTTCTGTGAATAAACATGGCTTAGCCTCCATTGTCGTTAAGCTTTTCCCTCATTTATTGATTATGGCGGACAAGATCCAGTACATCGATTTCCAGACGATCCGTCGCTTTCCCAAGGACAAGCGAGTTTGGTGAAGCGCCTAGCCTAACGGCTGCTTCTACCTCGATGAATTCATCACGCCCGGCTGCTTGGACCATCAGTCTCTCGCCACGTTCTCCATTAACAGACAGCTCAATCTGCTGCTCGTTTTCTGTTTTGTTTTTTAACCTCAGGCGTATTGTATAGGATCCTTTCACGGGTACCCTTATATTCTCGAATCTTACCGCTTCCTTCACTTCAGGCATAACGAGTACAGAACGTCCGCTCGAGCTCAGCGAGCTTTCCGCTATTTCGCTCTCTGGCGATAGCTGTGCGTATTCCGCTTCGAAACGCGATATCTCGATCGCTGACACGGCGCTAACCGCTCCTCCTCCGCTCATATCTACATGATTCAGTCCTTCTGTCAGCATCAGCTCCGTATAGACATAGCCGGTTTCGTTCGGCTGTGTAGGCGGCAGGGTCAGCTCTGAGCCTGCCTCTCCAGCAGCGCCAATCTGAATGCGCAAATCCTGCTCGCTTTCATTCGTATAATGAATGAGCATTGGCATGATTGCCGAAGTGGCAGAGTGAATCCCATCAAAAATAAGTTTGTCTGTTCCTTCAATGCGCGCATGCTTTGCTTGAATGACACCGTTGCCTGAGGGCACCTCAATTGCGGTCTGAAGCGCTAGCGGAGCACCGAATGAAGGAAGGCCGTCCGTTCCCCATTCGATACGCTGCGCCCGAGCCTTGCGGTTGTTCCAACCATCGGACTGCCCAGAGGTCGCATGATAAATGATCCAATCCTCCGTCCCGTCCTGCGATTGGGCAAATGTATTATGCCCCGGGCCGTAGACACCTGCTTCGCCATCCATTTGCATGAGCGGCTCCTTCGTCTTCCGCCAGCTGGCGGCATTTAACGGATCTCCGCCGGGCTCAAGGGCCAGCAGGCCTATGCTGTAGAAAGGCGTCCAGCTCCCTGCTCCGGAATAGGCAATAAACAGCCGATCGTTTTTTTTCAGAATCGCTTGCCCTTCATTAATAAACGGAGGGCCTCCCGCTTTCTCCCACTCCAAATCCGGCTCGCTCAGCAGCACGCGGGGGCCGCTAATCGTATAAGGATTGCTCATAGGCGCAATATACGTATTCTGCTGAATATTAAGATCGCCCTCCCAGCCTGACCAGACGAAATAAAGCTCGTCTCCGTGCTCCAGCGCAAGGCCGTCAATAGCCCATTTATTCGTCGAATCCGTTACTTGTCCCTTAAAAGCATAGGGCCCCATCGGATCATCCGTTTCCGTTTCCGCTTCCAAAGCATACATGCGGTGATTCGCGTTGTCTCCGTTATCGGCTGCATAATAAATATAGTATTTGCCTTGTATATATTGAATTTCCGGCGCCCAAAGATTGGCTGAATGCATCGTGTCGATTGGCGGATACCATACCACCTTGCGCTCTGCTTGATGAAAATCAAGGGTTCGTGATTTCATGACCATTATATCCGTACCATTATGCGTAAAGGTCATATAATAATAACCGTCTTTGTACAAAATGCTCGGGTCCGGCGTATCCATCTCAGCCAATGTATTTTTGAACGTTCCGCCATGACCATTATAAGCGCCGTCTGACGTAGTGTCATGTCGCGATTGACTCATGATTAATACCCCCAATATAAATAGGCTTACAGCTGCAGTAATCATAACAGCAAATGGCATTCGCCATCTATTCCTTATCATGCTATCCCTCCGCCTATATGCGCTGATGTGCAGAAAGAGACCTGTGAGGTCTCTTTTTTGCAGCATGTTCATTAACTCTATTAAGAAGAAACCATCTCGGATACCTCTCTATTTCACAGCTGATTGCGTTATTGCCTTCACGAAGGAACGCTGGCCAAGGATGAATACGATAACGACCGGCAGCGTCGCAATCGTTGTCATTGCCATCAGCTTGCCGTAGCTTTGCGTGTAGCTGCCTGTTGCCATCATGGCAATACCGGCCGTAATCGTTCGCATCTCTGGAGAAGTCGTCGCGTATAGCGGCCAGACAAAATCATTGTAGATGCCCATGAAGGTGAAGATGGCCAGCGTCACCATAATGGATACCGCTGACGGCAGTAGGATGCGGGCGTAAATTTGCCATTTGTTCGCCCCGTCAATCCGCGCCGCTTCTTCTATTTCTCTCGGGAAGGAGGAGAAAAATTGATAGAGCAGGAACACCCCGAACGCCCCTGCCGTGGCAGGCAGAATGAGGGCAGGATACGTATTGATCAAATTAAGCGCATTGAACTCCATATACATGGGAAGAAAGGTCAATACGCCAGGAATCATGAGCGATGCGATAAACAGGGACAACATGATCCGGCGAAGCGGCAGATCGTTTAACCTCGCAAGCGCGAAAGCCGCCATCGAATCGATGATGAGCACGATAACCGTACCGATAACGCCGACCGACAAGGAGTTGATAATCCAGCGGATAATGGGAACGTTCATAAGCTCGCCGTTGATGCCTTGTACGAAGTTATCGACCGTCGGCTTAAGCGGGAAAAAATTCATTTTGCCGGACAGCGCCTCAAAATCGTTTTTAAAGGAAGTCGAGATCATCCAAACGAGCGGCAGCAGGAAAAATATCGCAATGATAACGGCCAACAGCGTGACCCACAGCTTTCTCGTATTCACCATCTAAGCCTCCCCTTTCCGGCCGCTCGTCAGCTTGAACTGAACGATTGAAATCATAATAATGATCAGCGCCATTACGATTGCCATCGCAGAGGCTGAGCCGACTTCCTTGCGGAGGAAAGCCTGATCGAGCACATTAATGAGCAGAACCTTCGTCGTGTCACCAGGTCCGCCGCGGGTTAGCAGGAACGGCTGAGCGTAGATATTAAAGGAAGCAATCGTCGACGTGATCATAATAAACAGCATAACGGGACGAATCGACGGCAGCGTAATTTTCGTGAATGTATGCCAGGCGTTCGCTCCGTCGATCGAAGCGGCCTCATAATAATCCTCCGGTACTTCATTAAGGGCATTGATGAAAATAATCATATTAAAGCCTATCGTCCACCAAAGGGTAGTTAGAATAAGAGAAATCCATGCCCAAGGCGTATCCGTCAGCCATGGTATGCCCGTTACGCCGAGCTTGGCGAGCATGCTGTTCAGAAACCCTGCGTTCGTGTCGAACATCATCAGCCAAATGACTGCCATAACAGAAGCGGAAAGCGCATATGGCAGGAAATAGAAGGTACGGAACAGGCCGCGAATTCGGGCAGGAAGCGCATTAACGAGCATCGCTAGCGCCAAGCCGACAATGATGAGCAGCGGCACGGAAAATAACACGAACTGAGCGGTCACCCATAAGCCTCTAAAGAAAATATCGTTAATATAAGTGCCCGGGGTGAAAATGTTTATATAGTTAGCGAGCCCCACAAATTCGTAATCCTTGGATAACAGCTCGAAATTATGCAGACTGATGTAGACACCGTACAGAATGGGGAATAAGAGAAAAATACTGAATGCGGCCAGATAAGGCAATATGAACAAAAAGGAAGTCAAACGTGACGTTAATGTCGTCTTCAACCGGAGTCCCCCTAACGCTTTGCGAATTTTCTATCTCCTGCACACAGCCTTAGAGGCTGGGAACGGACTCTGCGATTCCCAGCCTCCGCGCTGTATCTGCTAAGGTCAAATTATTTTTTTAGCGCCTGCTGCGATTTGGCTACTGCATCGTCCAGCGCTTTCTGAGCATCCTTTTTGCCTAACAGCGCATTGTTAAGCTCGCCCCAAATCGGCTCGGATACTGTACCCCAATTCAACACATTCGGTGCGAATTGAACGTAAGGGAACGCAGAGGCCACACTGCTTTGGAATTCAAGAGCTTTGAAAGCGTCGCTCTCAAGCATCGGCTTGGAGGCAAGCGCTTGGCCTGATTCCGCCCAATCCATTGAATTCGTCGATACGTATTTCAAAAAGTCGCCTATGCCTGCCGTCATTTTCTCGTCGGTTACGCTTTTCGGAACGACAAAGCCGTGCGAGCCTGCGAACACCGCCTGCTTCACCTTGCCGATTTGCGGTACTGGGGCTACGCCAAAGTTCAAGCCGGCCTCCTCGAACTGGGATTTCATCCACGGCCCGTTAAACTGAATCGCATTTTTGCCTTGCAGGAATAGCGTGTTTTCGCCGTCCTGCTGTACGTTTGCCGGAGAAACGCCGCTGTCGACCATCCCGCGCAGCCACTGTACCATCTCAACCGCTTCCGGCGAGTTGTATGCGACATCCGTTCCGTTCCAAAGCTCGCCGCCGTTCTGCCAGACAAGAGTCGGGAATATGAATTGCTGCGGCCATAATGTCGGAACCGCATATCCGTAAACGCCATTGCCTTTATCGGTCAGCTTCTGGACCGCGTCATCAAATTCCGTACGGTTGGTCGGTGCCGCAGCAATGCCGGCTTTCTCGAATAAATCCTTGTTGTAGTACATCACAAGCGGATGAATATCGAGCGGTATGGAATACCATTTGCCGTCGAGCGTCGAATAATCGGTTGCCGCCTCGGCAAAGTCCGTTTTGTTAATGCCTGCCCCCGTGGCAAGGTCATCGATCGGTTGAAGCTGGTCCTTGCTCGCGTATGTCGGTACTTGGTCAACGTGCATAATCATCAGGTCCGGACTTTCTTTGCCCGTACTAAGCGCGACATCCAGCTGCTTGTAATATTCGCCGTTAGGCTGTATGACGAAATTTACTTTGTATTGATCCTGTGAGCCGTTATATTTATCTACGATCTTCTTCATGAACGGGCCGTCCGAGCCAGAGAATGGCGACCAAAACAAAATTTCCGTTTTCTTGCCGCTACCGGAGCTTTTGCCATCGTCCGGCGCATTCTCTCCGCCGCTGTTGCCGCCGCTGCAGCCTGCAGCGATTAGCGCCGCGCCCGTAACCGTTAGAAGCAGCATGGAAAACTTATTGCGAGCTTTACTCATTTTTTATCCCCCTAATGATGATGTTGGATAGACGCAGCGTCTACCGTGTTTTCATCATAAGCGGATTGAAAAGGCAAACATATGCCGCATTTATAGATGATATGGACATATTTTTGGATACCGCAGCAGCTGATCCCCGTCTCCAACGCAACAAAAAACGGCTAATCAGGAAATATCCCGATTAGCCGTTTTCATATCCCGCTCAATTGCTGTCCTAGCCTGCCGACGCTGCCTGCTCCTCCTGCTGCTGCGGCTGTCTTCCTCCTCCGCCTCCGCCGCCAAACCCGCCGGTACGAATCGTAATCGATTCCGCCTCCTGCGTGTCATCCTTCAGCATTACGGATAAAATATCATCCGCTTTGAGGTCAGCAAGCGCCACTTCCGTCTCCACCATTTGCTCATTTTCGAAGGCGACGCTCGTAATCTTCGTCGTGTCGGTCACCGTAATCGCAACAGTCTCGTCGGAGAACATCGCTCCCATGCCGCCCATTCGGCCGCCTTCCGGACGCTCGCCGTCTGCCGGCATTTCACCATCCGCTGGCATTTCACCATCCGCTGGCATCTCACCCTCCGCTGGCGGCTGCTGGCCTTCGCCTTCGGGAGGCGCGCCTTCGGTTCCGTCTCCCTGCGGCGGACCCCCTTGTCCCATCACGGACTTGTAGAGGGTAATGGTTTGTCCGTCTACCGACTTGATTTTGCCCATCAAATCAGCCTGTGCGCCCATTTGGCCCATTCCTTGCCTGTTCCCGCCTCGCTGCTGCGTTCCGTCGCCGGCGCCATCCTGCTGCACGTCTGCCTGGTCGTCTGCTTGCACCTCCGTGCCTGCCTGTTCCTCCTGCACGCCGCAGCCTGCCAATGCCGCTGCAATCACGACAGCGCTCAGCATCACTTTCCATTTGTTCATATCGTTCATCTCCTATGAATGTGGTTGACATTCCTTATGTCCATATCGAATTCTAGCATCCGATTATGAACGAGAGATGAACAAGAACCAAATGAAAGCTGAATATCATTTAACCTCTTCTTAGAAGCGGATTTCTTTTCCAGTTGCCCGATACGAACAGAAGCGTTCCGATCCAGCCGCAGATTGACGCGATAACCAGAAGCACGGTTAACGAAACGCTATTCGAGAGCGTACCGCTCAGGATTGGGCCTATGCTGCCCCTTACACCGAATAGCATCAAATGCAGCCCGAATACCATCGCCTCTCGGCCTGGAGCAAGCCGGAATACAAAGGCTAGAATCCCAATATCCCAGATCGCTTCGCCGATGCCCTGAATCGCATTGCCGGTAATGACCGCGGCGTATGTGCCCCAAAGCCCATACAGCATCGGAACGATCGCATAGGCAGCAATGCCGCAGAGCAGCGTATATTTGATATGTATACGGTCAATCATCCAGCCCGCAATGAGAAAGGTGAGCAGCAAGGCTGTGTAGTAGGCTACGCGGGCAAAGCCGATTTCTATATTGGAGAGCTCCAGTACTTTTACCTGAATAATCTGGTACAGCGGATTGGCGAGCATATTCCCAAAGCCGGCAAATGTCGTAGCCGCGAGGAAAACGCCTAACGTTCGGTTTTCCTTAACGAGCTTCCACTGCTCCTTCAGCGGGAAGCGGCTCGTCTTCTGAAGCACGATTGGCGTTTGCTTTGGCTCTTGAATCGGCAATTTTATTTTATTGAATAGCCCAATCGACAATAGTCCAATAACAGAAGCCGCAATAAGCGGTCCCGAGGGGCCGAATGCATCCGACCAGCTGCCTACAAGCAGCGCAAGCGGAATCATAATCCCTCCCATTGCCACACGCACGTACCCCATCAGTCTCCCCCGAAGGTCGGAGGGATACATCTGGGAGATGAGCGCTGCATAAGCAGGAGATTGTATGCCCATCAGCAATTGGAATAACAACGCCGCAACAACATAAACGGATGGATACGCAAATATTGCAGGCAGTAGCAGCAGCATTCGCCCCACCGCATTCGGGATCATGACAAACGGCTTCGGATTGTTCGCTCTTTCGATTAAGGTTGCCCAGAAGGGAGAGAACAACAGGCCGATTGCAGGAGCTGCCGCTAATAGACCAATCTCAAATCGGCTTGCCCCCTGCTGAATCGCAAACGCGATATAGAATTGATTCATGACCACATTGAACAAGCTGAATAAACAGGAGGCACCAAGGTCGATCCGGGCGTTGCGCCATACATTCTCGGTCATCGGCATTCCAAACTTCATGAAACGCGGGCTTGCTTTGGACTCTGACTTCATTTTTCGGCAACCTTCTTCGCTTAGTGGTTAGTCACGCTCAGAGGACCCTTTGCTTAGCAAAGGATCCTCTCTCTAGCCTTTCATTTGATTGGATATTACTACACTCCCCTGCATTTGTACAGGGTAAAATAAGCATGGATAAGAGGGCCTACCACCCCTGCGTTCTTCCTAATACGCCTGGAGTGTGGTAGACTTTTTCTCAGGCAAGCACTGTATTTTCTTCAATCATAGGAGGGCATTTCGTGGGTATTGCAATTGGAATTGATATCGGCGGTACAAAAATAGCATTCGGATTCGTAGACGAGCAAGGCGAAGTACTCGCCAAAGGCTCATTAAAAACGGATTTAACCGTTTCGCCATCAGAAATGCTGGGAAGAGTAGCAGATGCGGTAAAGCAGCTTGCGGAGCAGCAAGAATTATCGCTTGAAGGTATAAAAGGCATTGGCGTAGGCGCTCCCGGACCTCTCAACACGCAAAAGGGCGAGCTTACCTGTCCACCGAATCTCAAAAGCTGGTGGGGCTTTCCCGTCGTAGAAGAGCTTAACAAGCATTTTCCGCTTCCTATTAAAATGGAGAATGACGCAACCGCAGCCACGCTTGCGGAGAAGTGGATCGGAGCGGCAAAAGATTCGGAGCATTTTATATTCATAACCATAAGCACCGGAATCGGCGCAGGCATCTTCATGCATGGCAAGCTCCTTACAGGCTCGACAGGCAATGCAGGCGATGCCGGATTTATGCTCGTTGATCAAGCCGGTACCCCCTGGGAAAATGTTGCATCCGGAACGGCGGTTGCCCGCCAAGCGACCGAAATGCTTGGCCGCGAGGTTACCTCCAAGGAGGCCTTCGATCTGGCAGCACAAGGCGATCAGCAAATGTCTGAGCTTGTGAAACGCGTATTTACGTCGATCGGTATGGGCTGCGTATCACTCATTAACATACTCGACCCCAACAAAATCGTCATCGGCGGCGGCGTATCTCAGGTTGGCGAACCGCTTTTCTCGGCTGTAAGGGAATACGTATCCAAAAACGCGCTTAACCCATCGGGCAGAGAAGCGGCAATCGTACCCGCGCTCCTGCAGCAGGATGCCGGCCTGATCGGTGCTGCTGCACTCATCCAACAAGCCTACTAAAACAATAGCCGCAGCCCAAATGTTATAGGGCTGCGGCTATTTTCAAAATATAGGGAAGTATATGATTTCGCCATCCATTCTCTATATTTCTACGCGAAACGTAAGCTTAGCCTCCAGAGGACGGCTTCAGCCGTTTAAGCTTGTTGTTGCAGCTAAAGCTGGCGAAGTCCATTCAAATAAGTCTGAATGGCGATGCGCAAGCTTTCGTCGATGGCCTGCGGCATGCCGAAGCCGCCTTTCTGCTCAATCGAAGCGAAGCCATGCAGGAAGCTGCGAAACCCTCTTACGATGTGAATCGCCATGTCTCGGTCCAGCTCATAATAGCTAAGCTGATTCACAAGCATATCAACAAGCTTCTGTGCGACGGCCATATATTCCTCGTCATCCGCATCAGGCGATCGCAGCGTCAGCTCATATAACCCCGGTTCCGCTCTTGCGAAACGGATATAAGCAGATGCAATGGCATGAATGGCTTCATCGCCAGCCTGCTCCTTCAACGACTCATCGATGGCGGCAGTAAGCTTCTTCAGCCCCCAAATAGCAAGCTGAATCCGCAATCCCGGCAGCCCGCTCACATGATTATATAAAGAAGGAGAACGTATTCCGAGCCTTTGCGCCAGCGAAGCAAGCGTAACCTCCTGCATGCCATGCTCGTTGGCAATCGCGGCAGCCGTTTCCACAATTGTCGGCAAGTCGAGCCCTCTTCTTGGTGACATCACTAATCTCCTCCTGCGGATCTATTTGGCTAATGAACGCTCTGCCTCGGCAATTGCCTTCTCCATCCTTCCCAGCGGCTGGACAAGCATGTCACCATGTCCTGCTGCGAGCAGCGAAGGGTTTATATCTTTTAATCGGCGTGCTGATTCGAGGCTTGAACGCTTATCCCAGGTCGCCAATGCGGGAAACGGGAACATCAGCTTTATTTGTCCGGATACCGCCACGCCAGCACGGGTTTGAAACGCATCGCCGACAATGAGAATCCGGTTTCTCGTATCCATAAACGCCATGGAACCTGGCGTATGCCCTGGTGCAGCCACCGCAAGGAGCGAGCCTATTCGATCGCCATCCTCCAGCAATACATCAGGCTTTGTGAGCACTTTTGTGGGAACGCCGCCCTTGATTGGCCCGGCTGGCTCTCCCCTCTCCAGCGAACGGTCCCCTTTGAGCAGCTTTGCGTCTCTGCGAGAAATATACACCTCGGCCTTTGGGAGCAATGCCTTTAGCCCGTCGAGAGCACCGACATGGTCATCATGGGCATGGGTTAGAACGATACGCGTTATTGGTTTGCCCAGCTTCTCCGCTGCCTGCATAATCGCCTTTACGTTGCCGGGAAGAGCAGCATCGATTAATGTCAAACTCGTTTCTTCCTCCACCAAATAACAATTCACAGGAAAAACCTTCGGTAAGTACGTTAACTGGACCACCGTTTTCTCGCGCGTCATTCTCATGCTAAATGTCCCCCTCAAATAAACTAATGTTATTAGTTTTATAATAAACTAATACCGTTAGTTTATGCAAGCCTTTTTATTTCTCCCTCCGGCTTAGAAGAAATGCCTCGATTTCCGCTTTATTCGGGATCGAAGCTTGCGCGCCTTGCTTCGTAACGGCTAACGCTGCAGCTGCTGCCGCGAAGGTTAACGCATCCTCAGCTTGTAAGCCGTCTGCGCTGGCAGCCGTATATGCGCCAAAGAAGGTATCGCCTGCTGCAGTCGTGTCGACAGGCTTTACCTTGAACGCTGACACGGCGGCTGCTTGTCCTTTTTTATTCAAATAGAAGCAGCCCTTGGCTCCTAACGTGATGATGACTTCCTCTACCCCTTTATCCAGTGCCCACTCGGCTGACGCTTTTGCTGAATGCTCGTCGCTGACTGCCAAGCCCGTAATGACTGCCGCCTCAGTTTCATTCATAATTAAAGTATGCAACAGAGGAAATACATGATCAGGGAGAGAGCACGCGGGCGCTGGGTTGTAGAATACTCGGACACCGCTGCTGTGCGCGCTGCTCATAACGGCCAAATTCGTGTCCCACGGAATCTCGTTTTGCAGAAGAACTGCGAATACGCCGCCCCAGCTCCCGGCGCCTGCCGCCGCATCCTCCGCGGTGAGCTGGCCATTAGCTCCCGCAGTTAGCACAATATGGTTTTCACCTTCTTCATTAACGGTTATAATGGCGAAACCGGAGCTGCCCGGCTTGCGTAATATTTGTTCAGTGGCAATGTCATCCTGCTCCAGTGCTGAGAGCAATGCTGCCGCAAAAGAATCGTCGCCAACTGCGCCGAGCATGCCGCAATCCGCACCGGCTCTTGCAGCTGCGACAGCCTGGTTCGCCCCCTTGCCGCCCGGGAAGAAGTCCGTTCTTACACTGGCTATCGTCTCCCCCGGGAGTGGAAACTGACTGACGGTGCTGACAATATCCATGTTAATGCTGCCAACTACAAGCAACTTGCCCATACACGAATTCATCCCCTTTTTTTATGTGCTAAATAATGAAATCCTGCTACACTATTTTAACAGAAGGAGACATGAATAACATGATTACTGCCTTTATCATTGGATGCGAGATCGGCTTTTGGGTTTTCGTGCTTGCCGGCTTAATGTGCCGGTACATTTTCCGGCTTAAGAAGCTTGGAAAGGTGCTGCTGTACAGTACCCCGCTTATTGACCTGGCTCTGGTCATTGCCACTGTTTATGATTTGCGCGGCGGTGCGGAAGCAACCTTTGCCCACAGCTTGGCGGCCGTATACATCGGTGTTTCGATTGCCTTCGGACATCGCATGATTAGCTGGGCGGATGAACGGTTCGCGCACCGATTCGCTAATGGGCCCGAGCCTGTCGGCAAGCCGAAATCAGGCAAAGCGCATGCTCGCTACGAAAGGAATGGCTGGCTCCGCCATCTGCTAGCCTTCGTAATTGGCGCCGTTATTCTGTACGGCATGATTTGGATGGTCGATAATGAGGCTCGAACGGAAACCTTGCACGAAACGCTGCGGTTATGGCTTTTGGTGCTTGGCATCGATTTTGCCATCAGCTTCAGCTATACGTTTTGGCCGCGCAAAGAAAAAGCAGCTTCCTGATAGTCAGGACGCTGCTTTTTCTATTACGCCATGCTCAGCACATAATAAGCTGCTCGCGGTTCGGACCCACGGATACACTACCCACCTTTACTCCGATGGAAGCTTCCACGAAACGAACATATTGCTGCGCCGCCTCAGGCAGCTCATCGAAACGGCGTATTTGCGAAATGTCGCTCCGCCAGCCTGGAAGACGCTGCAGGATTGGTTTCGCTCCATTAAGCTTGGCTGTAACGGGAAACGAATCCTCAATAATCTCGCCATCCAGCTCATAACCGGTACATACCGGAATTTCGTCCAAATAACCCAGCACGTCGAGGTTCGTAAGCGCAACTTCCGTCGCGCCTTGCAGCATGCAGCCGTAGCGCGACGCTACAGCATCGAACCATCCCATTCTGCGCGGCCTCCCGGTCAATGCGCCGAATTCCCCTGCATCTCCCCCCAGTCGTCTTAGCTGATCCGCTTCAGCACCATGCAACTCGCTAACGAAAGGCCCGGCCCCAACGCAGCTGGAATAGGCTTTGACTACCGCAATAATTCGTGTTATCGCATACGGCGGCAGCCCTGCGCCAATCGGTGCATATCCCGCTAATGTCGAGGAAGAAGTGGAATAGGGGTAAATGCCATGGTCCGGATCACGAAGAGCACCGAGCTGGCCTTCCAACAAAATTGATTCCCCTTTTCGGTACGCGTCATGCAGCAGGCTGCTCGTGTCGCAAACATACGGCAGCAGCTTCTCCGCTTGCACTTTAAGTTGCGCGAGCAGCTCCCGTGCTTGAATGGGCTCCCGATTGTAGAGCTGAACGAGGAGCACGTTTTTGGCTGCCAGCGATTGCTCAAGCCTTTGCATTAGACGCTCCTCGTCGTAAAGATCCGCAACCTGTATGCCGAGCTTCGCATATTTATCCGCAAAGAAAGGCGCAATCCCTCTTTTCGTTGAACCAAAGCCAGCTTCGCCAAGCCGTTCCTCCTCTAACTCGTCAAACAAACGATGAACGGGAAGCACGATTTGCGCACGATCCGATACTCGAATTCGCGGCTCGGGCACGCCTCTTGCAAGCAACTCGGCCCTCTCACGAAGCAACACATCGACATCTAAAGCAGTGCCTGGCCCGATAACATTCATTATATTGGGATAAAACACACCCGAAGGCAGCATATGGAGCGCAAATTTCCCATAGCCGTTTATAATGGTATGCCCGGCATTGCTCCCCCCTTGATACCTAACGACGAAAGAAGAATTTCCCGCTAGCGCATCCGTCATTTTGCCTTTTCCTTCATCTCCCCAGTTTGCCCCTACGATTGCTGTTACGGTCAAAGCCATCGCCTCCCGATCTTGTTATCACCCTACGCCGTTTATTATAATAAACATATAAGCATCAGAATAATTGATATAACTAATACAAGATATTAGGTGGGATAATAACTATGATTGTTAATATGGAGTGGTATCGGGTTTTTTACTGGACAGCCAAAACAGGCAGCCTATCTCGTGCCGCAGAGCAGCTTTATATTACGCAGCCCGCTGTCACGCATACCATCAAGCAGCTCGAGGCTAAGCTCGGCGGGCCGTTGTTTTTTCGCATGGCAAAGGGAGTTAAGCTTACGACAGAAGGCGAGGTGCTCTTTCGTTACATCGAGCAAGCATACCGTTTCATGGAGACAGGAGAGAAAATGCTAGCTGAAATGCAAAATTTGCAAAGCGGAGAGATCAGCATCGGAGCCAGCGATACGCTGTGCAAGCATTATTTGCTGCCTTACTTGGAGCGGTTCCATGCAGACTACCCCGGCATCCGTATCCGCGTAACGAATCGTACGACACCTGAGACGATTATGCTGCTGAAAGAAGGTAAAATCGATTTCGGTGTTGTGCATATGCCTGCTTCAGACAATCAGCTTGAATTTCGGGTCAGTGCGCCCCTGCAAGATGTTCTCGCCTGCGGCGCTGCTTACTCAGAGCTTGGCGCATCTGTGCTGCAGCTGGGAGAGCTATCCGATTATCCGCTGCTGCTGCTGGAAAAAAGCGCCGGAACCCGCCGCTATCTCGACGCGTATGCGAAATCAAACGGCGTGTCGCTGGCTCCCGAGCTTGAGCTTGGCAGCTTCGACCTGCTCGCCCAATTCGCGCGCAGCGGATTCGGCCTTGCCTTTCTTGTACGGGAGTATATTCAGGATGAGCTGGCCTCAGGAGCGCTAATTGAAATTCCGCTTAATCCCGTCATTCCCGCGCGAAGCATCGGCATCGCTACTTTGCGTGGCGTGCCGCAATCCGCGGCTGCGAAACGGTTTCTTGAGCTGCTCCCCTTACTTACGTAGACCCTATATCAAAATAAAAAAATAGACTCCCAGGCCCAGTTAACAAGGCTAGAGAGTCCATTTTTAATTCTTCCTCTTATCCTAGCGGAAGGTGGCGCCAGCCGCCGTACGCGGTAATATCCTCCGCATCGACAGCTGCATACGCCTCGCAAACGAAGCCGGATACTTCAGTCCCGTCAAGCAGCTCAACCTTTCCGATGCCCAGCGGTGACGGAATTAAGGAAACAAATTCACCAAAGGCTGCGGCCGACATTTCCCACAGCTCGAGCTCGATACTTGCTCCTCCCTCCTGCTGCTTGATCATGCCCGGCTTCGCCGGCGTTGTCGGCAGCTTCACGAGCTTATAGCGCGGAGCGGAGCTTCCTTCACGGACAAAGCGGGCATGCAAGCCTTCCATCTGCTTCTCAAGCGGATAGCCGCGCATATGCAAACCACAAACCGCGACCGTAATCATCGCCTCAGAACGAACGGCTTCAGCTTTCTCTGCTTTCTGTACAGGTTCGTTTTCATTAGCTGCGGAAAGAGCCAGCTCCACACTGCCGCTTTGAATCGAGCGCGCGGCACCATCGATTAAATGCTCATTCTCGGCAAGCGCAAACAGCGTAATGCCAAATGGCAGCTTCTCGCCTGCATTGCCCGACGGCAAAGCTACCGCGCAAAGATCAAGCAAATTACAATGATTCGTATACCGGCCCATGTCGCTGTTCGCACCGACCTTGTTAAGGTTCAATTGCTCGCGCGTCCAAGTCCCGCCGCAGGTCGGCATGACGAGCACCGCATTCTGAAGCAGCTTTCTAGCTTTAAGCTTATAGGACTGCAGCTTATGCAGCGCGGTAAACAAGGATGCCGCGTCATATTCCGCTGCAGCGCCAGAACGCAATACCTGCTCCGTCACCGGAAATGCGACACCGGGATTTCCTTCGATAAATCCGCTTAAATCAGCCCATCGCTCAGCCACAAACGGACCTCCGTACAGCAGCTCCGCCGCAGCCGAGAAGAGCTCCCCATCTATATATTCGATCGGAATTCCGAGCTGCTCCAGCCGTTCAACCGAAGCTAGCCAAGCAGCCTCATATGGCTCTGCGAAAGGACCGTAGAATGCCGCTGCCTCCCTTGGCAAGCATAGCTTAGAAGGCCGTTCTGCTTTCAGCCTCGTAACCTCTCGCGACCAAGGATCATGTTCATCGATCCCTCTCGCAACACAATCCACTAGCAGAGATTCCTCCAAATGGTGAGCGAACACCGTTACGCAATCAAGGCTTGCGCAGGCAGGTACGACACCTTTGACCGGCCAGGCGCCGAGACTCGGTTTGTAGCCAACGAGTCCATTCAGTGCTGCAGGTACACGGCCAGAGCCGGCCGTATCCGTGCCGAGCGCAAACACCGCTTGGCCGCGAGCCACTGCGACTGCCGAGCCGGAGCTGGAGCCGCCGCTGATCAACTCCGGCCGCAGCGCGTTATGGGTTTCGCCATAAGGACTTCGGGTACCGACAAGTCCCGTGGCAAACTGATCCAGATTGGTTTTGCCAATCGGAATCGCACCGGCCGCAACTAGCCGTTCGACTACCGTCGCATGTTCTTTAGGCGTATAGGCGAACTCCGCGCAGCCAGCCGTTGTCGGTACATCAGCCATATCGATATTATCTTTGATGGCGAAAGGAATCCCCCACAGCGGAGATCTGCTCCGATCCAGCAGCGCAAGCCGGTCCAGATAAGGCTGCGCCAGCTCCAAGGATGGCGGCGTAATCCAGATATTCATAGACGCATCCGCTTCCGCTCGACGGACAACCTCTGCCAATACATCAGCTGGTGTCAGTGTCCCGCTGCTGTATGCCAGACGCAGCCACTCTACGGTCAACTTCTCAGGAAAATTCATCTCGCTCATACTGCCGCCTCCGCTTCCTTAAGCTGCATTATCCCGGCGATTAGCTGTCCGGAATGAACCTGCTCGCCAGGCTCTACATGCACGGAACAAACCATGCCGTCACATGAAGCCTGCTGCGAGAATTCCATCTTCATACTCTCGACGATAATTAGCGTATCGCCTTTCTTCACTTGCTGTCCTGGCTGTACGAGCACCTTCCATACGCTTCCCGGCATCGTGCAGCGAACCGCCGCGGCCCCCTCCTGCAGCGCATCCTCTTCGCCCGTGCGGGCCGGCTCCTGCTCCGCAACATACTCGGCAAGACCAAGCTCTTTCCAGCTCTCCCGCTCCGCTTGGAATGCCGCCTGCTGTTTTTCCTTGAATGCCGCAGCACTCTCCTCGATTTCATCCAAAAACTTTAAATATTGGCCGAGATCGAACGTCGTCTCCGTAATATCCGCTTCATAGCGGCCGCGAAGGAAATCCTCGCGCAGCTTCAGCAGCTCATCCGCTTCCACCGGATAAAACTGAATTTGGTCAAAGAACCGCAGCAGCCACGGCTTCCCAGGCTTAAAGCTCTCCGTGCTGCGCAGCCGGTTCCACATTTGAATCGTCCGGCCGACAAACTGGTAGCCGCCCGGTCCCTCCATGCCATATACGCACATGTAAGCTCCGCCGATACCGACTGCATTCTCCGGCGTCCATGTCCGTGCCGGATTATATTTCGTCGTCACGAGCCGATGCCGCGGGTCGACAGGGGTTGCAACCGGTGCGCCAAGGTAAACATCACCAAGCCCAAGCACCAAATAATTCGCTTCATATACGATTCGCTGTACATCGGCGAGATTATCCAAGCCGTTGACCCGTCTAATAAACTCGATATTGCTCGGACACCAAGGCGCGTCCGGGCGGACGGTCTGCTGGTAACGATCAATGGCAAGCTGCGTCGCTGGGTCATCCCATGATAACGGAAGGCGTACGATACGCGAGGGTACCTGTATCGACTCCAGTGGCGGAAGCGCGCTGTCGAGCTCCAAAATAATGCCGCAAGCCTCGCCAACCGTTATTTTGGAACGGTCAATATGCACCTGCAAGGAGCGAATGCCCGGCGTCAAATCCAACACCGGGATTTTTCCCGACTGCTCTATTGCCTGCATGAGCGCATGCGCTTGAAAACGCAGAAGCAGGTCCAGCTCTAGCTCGCCGTATTCAACAAGCAGATTTTCGTCGCCGCTGCAGCGAATGGTGATCGGAAAGCGGCAGCCCTCTGTCTGATGAACAAGAAGCGGGTAATCCGGCGACAACTCGGAGGCTTCAGCCGGAAGCTCCGAGGATGGCAAACCCTCTCGCACGCCTGCGCCAATCGAAGCGAGCCGCTGCTCCTGTGCATCTCTAAGCCCATCCGCTTCTTCCAGCGTTAGCAATTGGAATCGAACCTTATCTCCGGCATGCAGCTGCCCGATCTTCCAGAACTGTGCCGAAGCGGTCGTTACCGGACATACAAACCCGCCGAGACTAGGTCCGTCAGGACCTAACAGGATCGGCATATCGCCGGTAAGATCAAGCGTACCGATCGCATAAGCGTTATCGTGAATGTTGGATGGATGAAGCCCCGCTTCTCCGCCGTCCTCACGGGTCCATAGCGGTGCCGGACCAATCAAACGAACGCCAGTGCGTGAGCTGTTGAAATGCACTTCGAACACCGTCTCAGATAACTGCTTCAAATACTCAGGCTTCAAAAACTCACCTGTGCAATGCGGACCTGGAATAACGCCAATCGTCCAATCACGCGCCAGCTGCGGCCTCTCATCCATCGCAAGCTCCCGCTTAGCCGAAGGTACGGCTCCTTCGTTTATACCAAGAACGTCTCCCGACCGCAGCGCCCGGCCGCCATGTCCGCCGAAGCCGCCAAGCGTGAAGGTCGATGAACTGCCAAGAATGAGCGGCATGTCGAAGCCGCCGGCTACGAGCAAGTACGTGCGCAAGCCGAGCTGCGCCTCGCCGAAGCTGAGCACCTGTCCGCGCTCTGCGAACACCGGCTTATAAAGCTCCGTTCGCACGCCGTCCAGCTCCGCATCCATGTCAGCTCCCGTGATGCAGAACCATGCAGCGCTGCGGAATTTGTACGAGCCGCCGCGCAGCGTCAGCTCGAGGCCCGCTGCGTGATCGTCGTTCCCAAGCAGCTTGTTGCCGATTCGGAACGAGTACGGGTCCATCGGACCGCATGGCGGAACGCCTACGTCCCAGTGACCGACACGTCCCGGCCAATCCTGAACCGTCGTCTGGACACCGCCGTCGATGACTTCGATAGCCTGCTCTGCCGGCTCGAAGCCGTTCAACAGCTGCGTGTATACGTGGCCGTCCATGACTTCTTGATCCATAAGCAGTGCCCGTACATATTGCAAATTCGTCGTAATCCCGTACATCCGTGTCTCGCCAAGCGCCTGAATCAGCTTCTGAATCGCATCCGCGCGATTCGCGCCATGCACGATGACCTTCGCCAGCATCGGATCATAAAGCGTCGTAACGGTAAGCCCATCCCTTACCCATGATTCATTGCGAGCGTCAGCTGAGAATACGGCTTGATCCAGCTGCCCAGCGCTCGGACGGAAGCCCTGCAGGCAATCCTCCGCATAAATGCGGGCCTGAATGCTATGGCCTACTGGCTTTTTAATAAGCGTATGCAAATCGAAAAGCTCATTCGCCGCTTCGCGAACCATCCATTCGACCAAATCAATGCCCAGCACCTCTTCGGTTACGCCATGCTCGACTTGCAGCCTGGTATTGACCTCGAGGAAATAAAACGCGCAAGAATCCGGATCATACAAGTATTCAACCGTGCCTGCGCTGCGATATCCGGCTTCTGCAGCCAAGCGCTTCGCGGCGCCAAACATCGCGCTGCGAACCTCATCCGACAGATTCGGAGCCGGGCTCTCCTCTATCACCTTCTGGTTGCGGCGCTGAATGGAACAATCGCGCTCGCCAAGCGTGACAACCTCGCCATGGGCATTGCCGAATATCTGTACCTCGACATGGCGTGCCCTTGCGATATACTTCTCCAAAAACATGCCGCCGTTTTTGAAGTTGGTTTCCGCCAAATGCTTCACACCGTCAAATGCCGCACGCAGCGCTTCTTCATCCGCGCATACCCGCATGCCGATGCCGCCGCCTCCAGCTGTGCTTTTCAGAATGACCGGATAACCGATTCGCGCTGCCTGTTCGATCGCTTCCTCTAGCTCCGTTAGCAGCGCCGTACCCGGCAGCAGCGGCACCCCTGCACGCTCCGCCAATTCCCTTGCTGAATGCTTCAGGCCGAACATTTCCATTTGCTCCGGCGACGGTCCAATAAATACGATGCCATGCTCCCGGCAAGCACGGGCGAAATCCGCGTTCTCGCTTAGGAAGCCATAACCTGGGTGAATGGCCTGAGCACCGGTCTCAAGCGCGGTCTTTAGAATAAGCTCCGTATTCAGGTAGCTCTCTTTCGCAGGGCCATCACCAATGAATACCGCTTCATCCGCATTGTCAACATGTAAGCTATCCTGATCCGCGCCGGTATACACAGCCACCGAAGCGATGCCAAGCTTGCGCAAGGTGCGCTCTATTCGAACGGCAATAGCGCCGCGATTCGCAATCAATATTTTCGTAAACATCGTAACCTCTCCTCGCCCTATCAATCTATAATCTGTTTATTAGGCTGCATGCTGCTATTGATTCCAGATAAGCACCCTCACCGGCGTCGGGTTGTACGCGTTGCATGGATTGTTGAGCTGCGGGCAATTACTGAGCAGCGCCGTCACTTTGCATAGCGATTGGAGCTCTACGTAAGCACCAGGCGAAGACACGCCATCCGCAAATTGGAGACCGCCTTCGGCCGTTACGGGCACGTTCATGAAAAAGTTAATATTCGGAGCAAGGTCCCGTTTCGAATAGCTCTCGTTCCGCTTAGCCAGCTGGAGCATAAACGTGTCACGGCAATTGTGCATGTGGAGCTTATCATGCGAGTAGCGGACCGTATTGCTTTGGGCGGAGCAGGAGCCTCCGACTGTGTCATGGCGGCCGCAAGTATCCGCGACGATCTTCAGCAATTCTTTGCCGGATTCGGCCAGCAGCACAGAGCCAGTCGTGAGATAGATATTTCCTTGCCCGGCAATCGTCGCGACCGCGCTGTAATGGTCCTCGGGCTGCTCCGCATCGTAGAACAAGGTGTCTGCCGCCTGGTTCCCGTCCAAATCGACGATTCGAAGCACTTGTCCCGGTTCCAGGTCATACATCCAGCCATCTCCGGCTGCGATCACTTCGTCATATATGGCATCCTCCGCCATGCGCTGGCTCTCAACCCGATTAAATACTGTCATGCTTCATTCCTCCTAATTGCTCGTATTTAAGCTCTATAGCCCTTGCAGCAAATAATACTCCTGCGTATTCTCATAGGCGCGACGGTTCTCCGGGCGATAATTCAAGCAATAATCGTCATCCTGAACAGCTTCAGCCTTCAGTACTTCAACTTGTACAGGCACGGATGGATACTCGGCTCGCGGATCTAGCGGATTCGGCGTATTCGACAGAACCAGAAGGACATCCATATCGGTTCTAAGCGTAACGGAAGCGCCTGCCGGGCAGTGGCCCAAACTATAATGCATGCTGCCCCGTTCATCGCAATACACCTTGGAGAACAAATTGACGACAGGCATTAAATCCCTCACGCCTAATCCGTTTCGAACCAGCTCGACCGCCAAGTTCTCTTGACCGCTGTGCAGCCACTCATTCCGCAGCTCCTGATACGTCGTTTTTCCATATTTCGAATCCGTAGCCGCCCTGCTCGTATAGCCGCTTATCGGATCATGCCAGCCTAGCTGGTCATCGACGATGCTCGCCAATGATCTTCCGTTATCGCTCATAAGCACGTTCCCCCTCGTGAGATGCGAGGTATGCTGAGCTTTTAACGTATCCGGCATGTTGTAGCGCTCCGTCAAGTCCCCTGCGTGATATAAAAGCATGGCCAGATTAGCTCCTGCTTCGAGAGCGGTGAACCGGACCAATCTGCCTCTGCTAATCGTTCCAGACCATTTGCCTCCTGGCCGTATTGTCGTGCTCCAAATGCTGCTCATCGCCGTTTCCTCCTTGGAAATCACTATTTTAGATAAAAAGATAGCCTAAGAGAATAATCTCCCAGGCTTTTGTCCTTCCGTGTGCTACAGCTTCATCCATGACTGAAATAAGCAAGCTGTATGCCGTCTCTCGGACCAGACCAGCGAATGACAGACGGCAAGGACGTTTCGCCTTATATCCCGTCGGCCACTTGAAGCGGAACCCTAGACAGCTATTTGTTCTCAACGATAATCTTGAGAACCTATATTCAGTTGTCATGCCTTTCGCATACTCTCTGGCGTTAAGCCCAAGGGAAAAGCCTGCGATTCAAGAAGGCAAATATTCGGTCGCTGATTAGGCCAAGCAGCCCAATGACAATGATGCCTACGAATATTTCATCCGTGTTCAGGAAGCGCTGCGCCTTCATAATCTGGTAGCCCAGTCCGCTGCTGACCGCAACGAGCTCCGCAACGACGAGATAAGTCCAGGCCCAGCCCAATATGAGCCTTAACGTGTTCATTAACTGCGGCTGGATAGCCGGAATAATAACCGTTTCGATGGCCTTCCACCTTGATGCCCCAAGGGTGAAGGAAGCATGCAGCAAATCATGCGATACGCGTCTCGTAATATCGGACACCATCAGTACGAGCTGGAAAAAACAGCCGATAAAGATAAGCAGCACCTTCGCCCATTCGCCGATGCCCGCCCATACCATGATGAGCGGAATGAAAGCAACTGCTGGCATGTAGCGTATGAACTCCATTGGCGGCTCTACGAAGGCTTCGCCGTACTTGAATGTTCCGGCGAACACGCCAATCGGTATGGCGATGACGCAGGCAAGCAGGAAACCTGCCGTTACACGGAATACGCTGATTCCGATATGCCCCCAATATTCCGGGCTGCCCAGATTCAGAATAAGCTGCACGAGCACCGCGTGAGGCTTAGGAAGAAAGATGGGACTTACCGTCTCCGTGTAGCTGAGCAGCGACCATATTGCAAGCAGCAGGATGAAAGAGAAACCCGCCGTTACGGCAAACGGCCTAGGTCCGATGTCTTTGAAAATTTGAAAGGTGTGCGGTTTACGTCGTAATGGCGTTCTCATCGTCTATCACTTCCCAGCTTTGTTATTTACGAATTGAGGATCGAACAGCTCATCTACGCTGTCCAGCTTGTCGACCATATCCAAATTGTAAAGGAATTGTGCCGTTTTCATGCCCGTATAGCTCAATGAAGAGTACTCGTCGCGTTTCTCGAACGCTTTGATGTTGTCGTCCACCCCAAACAGCTTGATGCTGTCGAGGCCCAGCTTAAAGTCCTCCGGCGTAGACTCCGCTTTCTCGGCGAGCAGCTTAATCGCTTCTTCTTTATTCGCTTCATACCAAGCAAGTGCATCAAACCAAGCATCGACGATTTTTTGCACATCCTCAGGACGCTTCTCCACGACGGATTGACGGAACACGAGCAGATCGGGGATCAGCCCCGGCGTCTCCTTGGATGAATAAAGCACCTTGCCTTTGCCCTCTTTGACAGCCGTCGTCTGGAATGGCTCCCAAAGCACCGATGCATCCGTATTTCCGGAAATAAAAGCGGGGCCAGCATCATTCACGGTCATGTTCACATATTTGATATCCTTCTCGTCCATGCCGTTCTCGGCAAGCGCAGTCAGCAGCAGGAAATGATCCACCGTCCCGAGCTCAGTCGCAACAGTCTTCCCTTTCAGATCCTTAATGGAGTTGATGTCCGGTTTGCTCACAATGGCATCGCCTCCGAATGAATTATCATTCACAAGCACTGCCTTTAGACCAATTCCCTTCGACAGCGGCGCGAGCGAGTCGCTGAGCGTCTGGCTGTTCGCATCCACCTTGCCCGCCGCGATCGCCTGCAAAGAATCACTGTACACGGGGAAGAATTCCAGCTTCACGTCAACGCCATGTTGTTCAAAAAAGCCCTTCTCCTCCACCAAATACCACATATACCAGCCCGGCCAAGGACTAAGCGCGATCGTAATCGGATCGCCAGCCGTTCCACCTGCCGAATTCTTTGCGTTTCCGGAGCATGCTGCTACCAATCCCATAACTACGATAAGTATAAGTGCCGCTGTTGATCTAAGCGTTTTTTTCATTTTCCCCACTCCAGTCATCTGTTTTTTATAAAGTCCTCTTTGGAAAAGCAGTCGTTTCGCGTAGATAGATAAGCACATTTACATGTGAATACATGTGAATACATATAAATGCTTATATAAAAAAAATAAAAGCCTGGGAGAGTGATCTCCCAGGCTTTTATCCTTCCGTGTTATATAGATGGGGTCACGTAAAGCCCCTTCATCTATACGCCGTCTCTCGGACCAGACTTAACGACCTGCTCGGCGTTAACGGAACCCTAGACTGCTTGTCGTTCTCATTGCTCTTGCTCGAGAACCAATATTCACTTGTCATAAAACCTAACGTTTAACCGAATTATAGGTGGTAACGTACGGATGTGTCAATACTTATGTTAGGTTTTATTACATAAGTATTGAAAACAAACAAAAACGCCCTCACCTTAATGAGGACGTTCCTTTTCACCTTGTTTTTTATTTGCTGGAATCGTTATGCAAACCGACGTACCCATTCCGCGCTTGCTGACGATCTTGACGCCGTAATCCACGCCAAAGTGCAGCCTTATCCTTCCGTCAACGTTACGGATGCCGTAGCCGACATTCAGGCTCTCCACCGGATCTGACAGCTGGCGCAATATTTCGGGATGTATGCCGACTCCGTCATCAATGATTTGAAAGGTAATCAGACCGTCCTTCAGCTTGCCGACGATCCGGATGTTAATGCGATCCCCATACCATGCATGCTCCAATGCATTTTCGATAAAAGGCTGGAGTATGAGCTTCACAGTCGTAAATCGCAATATATCCGGGTCAATGTCAAAAAAAGCTTCCATTCCGTCGCCAAACTTCGTTTTCTGAATGTTAATGTATGCCCCGACCTGCTCCAATTCGTTTTTAATCGGAATGACCGTTCTTCCCTCGTTAAGCGACAAGCGGTAGAACTTTGCCAGGTCCAGCACCATCCGCTGCAGCTTATCGACCTCGCCGAATTTAGCCAGCCGGCTAATCGAGGATAACGTGTTGTAAAGGAAATGCGGATTGATTTGCGCTTGCAGCGACTCCAGCTCCGCTTCCTTTTTCTTAATATTCGTCATATACACTTCTTGAATAAGCTCGTCGATGTTCTGGCCCATTTCATTCAAGGCGACGGAAATCCGGGTGAATTCATCCTTGCCCTTGAACATAATCTTTTTCTGGAAATTGCCTTCCTGAAAGGCATCCAGCACGCGAATGATTTTGGATACCTTTCGCGAATAGAACCGTGAGATGAACAAGCCCGCGAAAGAGAATACCACATAGCAAGCTAAGCAAATGAGTACGGTCCACAGCCTTACTTCATTTGTCGCCTTTTCCATAATGTCCGTCGGTACGAGTGCAAGCAAATGCCAATTCAGCTCCGGAAGCTGCTCGTCAATGACCCAGTAATTAGAAATTTTCTCTTCGCTTAACGTCTCGCCAAGCCGGTAATCCGTATCGCCGGAGGAAAACATAATCTTGCGGTTTTCGTCGATCGCGAAAATTTTCGTGCCTTTGCCGATTTTTTCGGAATCGACGCTCTCCAGTAAATCTGTCAGCCGCAAGCTGATGCGAACGAAGCCAATCTCCTCCAGCGTGATGGGATCATTCATGTTCACAAGCCGCCTCAGCAGTGAAATATGACCGAATTTGGAATCCGCTTCGATCTGCTTCCATTGCAGCGTTTGTCCGTACTTCTCCTTCGGGTAGTTCATGTACCAAGCTTTATCCTTAATTCTCATGATATTGTATAGATCAAATAAAGGACCTTCGGAATTAAGCGGATCCATATTTTTGTAATTGTGGTAGATCTCAGGCAGAGTGTCATTGTGCAAATAAACCGCAAGGCGCATCTTGTTGTTTGCCGCTTCAATCGTCGTTTGGATTTTTGGAAGGAGCTGCTTCGTCGTTGCTTCATAGCTGACCCAGCCTTCCTCATAGTGCCTTAAATACGAAGCTAAATTGCTATCGAAATAAAGCATGTCCGATAAACGAGACATGTCATCCATTTTATAAGTAATATTATCCTTCATTTGCTCCAAGGTACCGTGATTGATCTCGCGCGTACGCTCTTGGATCGAGTTCGTAAATATGATATTGGCCGCATAGCCGACCAGCATGACCGGTATGATGATAAACAAACTGTAGGTAAGCATCAGCTTGATCCCAAACGGCATGTAGCGATGCTCCTGCTTCGCGTTCGTCATGTTCTTCTATACTCCAACGGCGTCATGCCGTACATTTCCTTGAATTGTCTGCTGAAATACGGCAGGTGGCGGTAGCCAACCCGGTCAGCGATTTCGTAAATTTTCAGATTCGTCATTTTTAGCAGCTCGCACGCCTTCTCCATTCGCAGCTGAATGAAATATTCGCTAAAGTTTTTGCCCGTTTCTTCTTTGAAAATCAAACCGAGATAGTTCGGCGACAAGGAGAACTGCTCCGCCAAATCACGCAGCGTAATATTATCATGCGTACGTTCTTTCATGAAATCGATGATTTGCTTGATCAGCTTCCAATTCTTTTTCTGCTTGTTCATTTGCAGCGTCTCGGAAATTTCATAGACGCGGCGCCGCAGCCAGAGATGAATGTCATTGATCGTTTCGAACTGCATCATAATATCATAATTGCTCAGCTCAAGGCCAAGCAGCTGGTATACGTTTTCGTTCGTTCTTTGCAAGTAATTGTCAAGCTTCATCACGATATAGAGAGCATAATTGCGCAGCGTCAACTTTGATTTCAAGCTTTTGGCAACCTGGAACAATTCGTCAAGCTCGTCATGAATCCGTACCAGCTCATAGCCGGACATGGCGCCAAACAACGCTTCCAGCTTCGCATCCAGATGCTTGACATCCTCTTTCTCGGAAAGCCTGACCTCACCGTGGCCGATTACTCTGCCTTTCCCGTAGAACATTTTCAGATCAAGCGCCTCTACTGCCTGCTTATAGGACTGCGACAGCTCGCCAATCATGCCGCATGAATCTCCGACGCCAGCCGTAATGGAGAATGCTAATTTCCGCTTCACCTGTTGAACAACCTGTTCCGGTATAGATTCACCCTCTGAATGCTCAATAAGCAGGGCGATTCGCGTCTTGTTTATTTTACAAATCTGCCGTACGCCAAGTTCCCTGCACAAAGTGACCACCTGCTGCATCTCATCGGTCTCGGTCTGACTTTCTTCGTTCGGCTTCCAAGAGCGATCGTCGATTTCAAGGACCGCGGCTATGCCGGGAAATTGGAACCGGTCCATTTCATATTCTTGGCTGAGGACCTCAATCGTCTTTTCACTGCTCGTCCCTTCGAGCAGCTGCAGCAAATATTCATTTTTCACAATCGGAACCATCTGCCAGTAGGCATCCTGTCGTTGACGCTCCTCGTCCAGATCGCCGCGCACCTTAAGCAGGGAATCAATCAGCTCTTGGTCATCCATTGGCTTCAGCACATAATTGACCGCGTTTAACGACAGTGCCTGCTTCACGTAGCTGAAATCCTGATAGCCGCTTACAAAAATAATTTTGATGTCCTTTGACCGCTCAAGCGCGCGTCTCGCCAGCTCAAGGCCTGTCATATTCGGCATTCGAACATCCGTTACGATAATGTCGACCTTCTCCGTATCGAGCACCTTGCACGCATCAAAGCCGTTCATTACGCCTGCTACAACCTCCATGCCAAGATCCTGCCACGGAATGAAGGTGCGCATTCCTTCCAAGTCCAGTCTCTCATCGTCGGCAAGCAATACTTTATACATGATCCTATCAGCTCCAATTTGTAAAAACACGAAATGTGAGGCAGCTAAAATAACGCTGGAAAAACGAAAAACTCGGGTATACTAAATAACTTAGTATACCCGTCGTTTTTCATGATCTATTTGATTATTGCGTTTTCATTTTTGCAAGATTAGCTTGCCATTTCTCTGTCTTGAACGCCAACAGCTTGTCGTAGCCGGCAGCTTGCGCATCCTTCTCCGCTTGATCTAGAATAGCCAGCACTTCCGCATCATTCTTAGCGAACAATGCTTTCGCTCTAACCTCAAGATACATATCCTCGATACGTTGACGGATGATGCCTTCCTCTGTATCCGGCTGCGGATCGATATTGATAAATTCCGTAGCGTTGGATTGCGTTTTCCACGTAATCTCACGTTGGTAACGAGTCGACCAGTTTTGCTGCTCTACAGGAAGCGTTGCTTCGAATTTCGCTTTCGTCGTATCAAGGAATACCGTATTGCCCACCCAGTTCAGGTTCGTCGTAATGGCTTGAAGCTTAGCCAGCTCGCCTGCATCGGAAGTGTATTTCTCCGTAAAGATCGGTGTCTCGCCATCAGCTTCTACGCCATCCCAATAGATGCCTGGAGGTCCCCACATCAATGCGCTTTGGCCTTCTGCACCAGTCAGCCAATCATAGAATGCGAAGATCGCTTCTGGATTTTTCGCTTTTTTCGTAATAACCGTTACGTTCCAACCAAGCATACCATAAGTGCCAGGGAAAACCTTGTCTTTGTCCATACCTTCTTTATGAACCGGCCAAATCATGAAATAACCAGCTTCCGGATCGTTTTTCACGAGCTCGGCATGCGCTTGCATGGCAATTTCAGTCGGGCTTGCCGCTGCGAATACCGCAACGCGGCCTGTCATTACTTTTTCCGTAATTTGATCGATCGTTTGCGTCATTGCATCCTGCGTGATCAATTTCTCGCGGAACAGCTTCGATGTATACTGCATATACTCACGGTATTGCGGATCAAGGAAGATCGAAGTCAGCTTGTCGCCGTTCGGCACAGCACGCATGCCCGGGAACTTCTGATCGTTTTCTTTGAATGCGGAGTACAGCACGTCAAGGCCTTGTCCGTCCTTTGCCAAATGCGGCTCATATGGAACAACATTCGGATACTTTTCTTTTACAAGCTTCAGGTAGCTGTATAGGTCATCCGTCGTTTCAAGCTTCGGCGAGCCAAGCTCCGTGTAGATTTTTTTATTAACGACATAACCAGCGTTGCCGTTAGGCTGTTTCGTGTACCAGTTCGGGAACTGGTACAGCTTGCCGTCCTCGGAGCGAAGCATATTGATGCCTTCCTCACCAAGCCACTTCTTCAGGTTAGGGTATTTGTCCAAGTAGTCGTCGAAAGGAACGAGCATATCCGCGCTGCGAAGCTTCTCTACATCCACGCGCTCCAGCCAGATGGCATCAGGCAGATCGCCRGTTGCGATCATCGTGTTCAGCTTCTGAGGCGCCGCTCCGCCGGAGTGGATCGGTTTCACATTAACCTTTTTCGTATCTCTGATCCATGTGCTCGTAATATCGCCGCCCCAAGCTGGCATCGTGTACCAGTCGTAGTGGCCGTATAGCGTAAAATCAAGCTGCTCCTTGCCAAGTTCATAAACCGATGCCGGTTTGTTGCTGTTATTCGCATCCGCCGTATTGTTTGCCGTTTCTCCGTTATTCTTTGTGCCGCCATTGCTGCTGCAGCCAGCAAGCATGGATACAGCCATAAACGCGGAGACGATAGGGACGAGCAGTTTACTTTTCGCTTTCATCTGTTTAAAATCCCCTTTCAAGCTCTTTTTTATATGTTCAAAGCTTACGCTCTAAACCACGCTACACTCAGTTCCCGCTACTCTTTCAATGATCCAACGAGTACGCCCTTGACGAAATACTTCTGTACGAATGGATAGACCATAATAATTGGAATGGTGGCCACCATCATTGTCGCCATGGATAACGACTTGCTCGTAACTGTCCGCATCTTGGCTAATTGGCCTTGCGCAGCAGAATCGAGCTGAGACATCTGATCGGAGACAATGTTCGAATTCAGAATCTGTTTCAGCATCGTTTGTATAGGCAGCAGCTTTTCATTGGTAATATAAATGCTTGGACCAAACCAATCATTCCAATGAAAAACAGCGGTGAACAGCGATAGTGTCGCAATTACGGGACCGGAGAGCGGAACGACGATTCGGAAAAATATGCCCCAGTTGCCGCTTCCATCGATTTTGGCTGACTCCTCCAGACCTGCGGGCAAGCCTTGAAAGAAGGTACGGAATATGATCATATTCCACACGCTGACCAATGACGGGATAATGAATACCCAGAATGTGTTCATTAGGTGAAGCTCCCGTATTAAGAGGAAGGAAGGAATTAACCCTCCGCTGAAATACATCGTAATGATACACAGAATCATATAAAATTTGCGGCCCATGAGCTCTTTTTTCGAGATGCCGTATGCGAATATGGCTGTCACGAGAATGGATGCTGCCGTACCGACAACAGTTCTGGCGATGGATATGAGGAAAGCGCCAACCAAACGCTCGTCCTTGAATACGATGCCGTAATTCTCCAGCGTCCATGACCGCGGCCAGAAGGTTATGCCGCCCATCGCAGTATCTATGCCGGCGTTGAAGGAAATGACCAGCGCATTCCAGAAGGGATAGAAGGTTAGAAAAGCCAATAGTGTGAGAATAATATAGATGGTTACCGTCATGATGCGGTCTCCGAAGCTAAGCCTGATCACTGCATCCTCCGCCTTTCCGGGCTAATTGTATCGTTTACCACAAGCTGCTGCCGGCTCTGCGCGCCAGGTAGTTCGCCATCGTCAGAAGTCCAACGCTGATTACTGCTTTGAATAGGCCGACCGCCGTTGCGTAAGAATATCTGGAGCTTTGAATTCCGACTCGGTAGACATAGGTGTCAATTACATCTGATACGTCCCTGAGCACCGGGTTAACCGCCAGCAGGAGAATATCTTCGAAACCCGCATTTAACAAATTGCCGATAGCCAGAATCATGAAGATCAGCACGACTGGCATAATGGATGGCAGCGTAATCAAGAAAATTTGCTTGAACTTGCTTGCCCCGTCCATGGAAGCCGCCTCGTACATGCTCGGATCGATGCTTGCGATTGCAGCCAGATAAACGATGGAGCCAAAGCCGATTTCTTTCCATACCCCAGTCGATACGAGGATGGACCAGAACAATTCCGGAAGCGAGAGGAAGTTGATCGGTTCCTCGATGAAATTCATTTTCTCGAGCAAAATGTTCACGCTGCCATTATCCGTCGATAACATCGACATGATGAGTCCTGAAACGATGACCCATGACATAAAGTGCGGCAGGTAGCTTACGGTTTGTACAAGCCGCTTGAACATCATATTCTTCACTTCATTCAACATCAAGGCCAGCACGATCGGTGCCGGGAAGCCGATGCAAAATTTCAGCATGCTGATCACAATCGTGTTGCGCATGACCTCAAAAAACTCCGGTGAGCTGAAAAACATGTCAAAGTGCTTGAGGCCAACCCACTCGCTAGCAAAAAAGCCTTTGAAAATGCTGTAATCCTGGAATGCCATCAATACGCCGTACATCGGAATGTAGCTGAAAACAATGATCAGAAGCAATGCCGGCAGCACCATTAGCTGGATGTCCATTTGCTTCAAAAATCGCATGAACGCATGTTTAGTTTTAGGTTTTTTAACGAGCTCTTTATTTACGGATAGCTGCGCCACTTACTCAATCCCCCTTGCTCTTGTTGTTCTTCTTGTATTCTATCTCGATCCTAAAACGACTAATAGCTATCTGAACAACTAAAAATGATACTTTTCAATCATCGAGGAAAGCGCCATCATTTATTAATATAAAAAAGAAGCAGATCCCCATTTTAGCGGACTGCTTCCAAATGTCTATTTCGCGTCGCGTCTGCCATAGCTTGCCGCAAAATGCTTCATTTTATCATAGGCTGCCCGGTCCAGCTGCTTAAGCGGATGGAACTGCGGGTGATTCGAATTCACCTCAAGCACCCAAAGCTGCTGCTCCTTCCCGTACGCGAAATCGATGCCGAGCTCATGCATGCCTGCACGTTTTTTGCTTAATGCCCGAGCTATTCGCAGCGCAGTATCCGTTAAGCGGCTGATGCGGCCAGCTGTCTCCTCGGGGGACAATCCTTGCTCTAAGCCGAGCCTATTCATGGAATAAATTTTCCCGCCCTGATAATAATTCGTTACGATTTTGCTGCGGCCGCCGACTTTGACCATAAAGCCCGTACAAACCCAGCTACCTCCCGGCTTGCGCTGAACCATCGCCCGGATATCATAAGGGCATTCATTCACTTGGTCTAGATAGATGCCCTTCTGGATAATGAGCTTGCGTCCGCTCTCCCTCAGCAGCCGCTTATACAGCCCATCTATTGATTCATAAGAGCGTCGAAATTGTTTTTTGCGGATGAGCTCATACAGCTCGAAGCCCGATTCCACTCGCATCAGCTTGAATATGCCAATCCCCAGCGAGCCCACATCGGGTTTGACATATACCATATCAAAGCGCTCCAGCATCATTTGCAGGTTAGCACGGCTAAACGAAACTGTTTTGGGCACAAAAGGCAGCAGATCGCGATTAGCCGATAAATATTTGCAAACTAGCAGCTTCCCTCTTATATTGCGACTAGCATATCTTTTTTTGTACATCTTCCATTCACCTCCATTTACTTTATGAACGGAGGCTCTATAGCAATTGTACGTATGTTTATAGATTGCAAATATAAGTAAAACCAACCTTCCAAGGCTTTTCGAACCCTCCCAAACCCTCCCTTCCAAGGGAGGGCCCCGAGGCGCTGCGCCCTCTGGACACCCGCAATTGACTAACGTTGGCTGAATAGAGGCGCTTGGATGATACGTTTGTGTAGGAGCGCTTTCGTCCTGAAGGGACACGCTTTCATACGTTGGAAGAGCCTCGTGGTCGATTGAATGGGTGCTTTCGATGGTACGTTTGTGTAGGAGCGCTTTCGTCCCTGATGGGACACGCTTTCATGCGTTGGAAGAGCCTAGCGTTCGATTGAATGGGCGCTTTCGATGGTACGTTTGTGTTGGAGCGCTTTCGTCCCTGAAGGGACACGCTTTCATGCGTTGGAAGAGCCTCGTGGTCGATTGAATGTGCGCTTTCGAGGGTACGTTTGTGTTGGAGCGCTTTCGTCCCTGGGGGGACACGTTTTCATGCGTTGGAAGAGCCTCGTGGTCGATTGACTGGATGCTTTCGATGGTACGTTTGTGTTGGATCGCTTTCGTCCCTGAAGGGACACGCTTTCATGCGTTGGAAGAGCCTCGTGGTTGATTGACTGGGGCTTTCGATGGTACGTTTGTGTTGGATCGCATTGTCCCTGAAGGGACAAGCTTTCATGCGTTGGAAGAGCCTAGTGGTTGCTGAAGAAACAGCTCGTACAGTCGAAAACAAGAAAAATATTTCATAAAAAAAACGTTGCAGAGGGCTATCCTGCACCGTTTTTTGATTTTGGTCTATTGCTGATTTCTTCAGCAAATTCTGGTAAACGGAGCATTTAAATGATTCTGGAGAAGCGTTAGCGCTCGTTTTTGTGAAGGGATCCCAACCTTACCTCGTTGATTCAATGGAATCCCTGAGCAATGGCGATCGGAAGAATATTTAAATGTGCAGTTTATGTTCAGTTTGGTATTTTGCCTTAATACCTAAGGGGATATTCCACCATCATTGAATGACTTACGGGACATATTCTTTGCAAATAAGCTGTTTTCTTCAGCATATGATTGCCAACGGAGCATTTAAATGATTCTGGAGAAGCGTTAGCGGTCGTTTTTGTGAAGGGATTTTGGCCTTACCTCGTTGATTCAATGGAATCCCTGAGCAATGGCGATCGGAAGAATATTTAAATGTGCAGTTTATGTGCAGTTTCGTGTTTTGCCTAAATAACTAAGGGGATATTCCACCATCATTGAATGACTTACGGGACATCCCCTTTGCTAATTAGCTGATTTCTTCAGCAAATTAAGGTAAACGGAGCATTTAAATGATTCTGGAGAAGCGCCAGCGGTCGTTTTTGTGAAGGGATTCCGACCTTTCCTCGTTGATTCAAAGGAATCCCTGAGCAATGACGATCGGAAGAACATTTAAATGTGCAGTTTATGTGCAGTTTATGTGCAGTTTATACGCAGTTCACTATTCCTTAACCGAGCCCATAACGAGGCCTTTGACGAAAAACTTTTGGAGGAACGGGTAGACGATTAGGATCGGGAGTGCGCCGATGAAAATTTGGGCTGATTTTACTGTTTTTTGCGAGATTAGCGCCAGGTCAGCCGGATTGATGCTCATCGAGCTCATATCACGCTGAATAATGACCGTTTGCAGAAAGGTAGCCAACGGATAATTTTTCGGGTCGCCAATGTAGAGTAAGCCGTCGAACCAGGAATTCCAGTGGAATACCATGCTGAACAATGCGAGCGTTGCAATGGCAGGCAGCGATACCGGCAAATAAATGCTGAACAACGTCCGGAAATGACCGGCTCCGTCAATTAATGCCGCTTCCTCCAGCTCTTTAGGGACGCCTCGGAAAAAGTTGAGCATCAGAATCGTCAGAAACACATTGACTGCGCCTGGTAGGACGAGCACCCAGAAATTGTCCATCAAGCCGATTTTCTGAATGACCATATAGAACGGCACGAGTCCGCCGTTAAACAGCATCGTGAACACGAACAGCCATGCATACACGTTTCTGCCGCGGAAAGCATTGTTTTCTTTTGACAAGGGATATGCGGCTAAGAAGGAGAGAAACAGCGTAAGCGCCGTTCCGATTGCCGTTCGTTTTACCGCAATCCACATCGAGTTTAAAAAGATCGGGTTGCTCGTCGTTTTCTTGTAAGCCTCAAGTGTAAAGTCTACCGGCCACAAGCCGACAATATTGGCGTCAGCCGCAGCCTTTGCGCTCAGCGATACAGCGAACACGTGCAGGAGCGGAATGATACAAAGCAACGATAGCACGATTAATAGAATCGTATTGAACGTGTTGAATATCCGGTAGGATGGTGATTTATGATACATGCCGCATGACCTCCTTTTTTAAAAAATTCTGTAATTCGCCAGCTTGTAGGCAAGGCGGTACGAAATGACGACCAAGATAAAACTGATTACCGATTTGAATAAGCCAATTGCGGTTCCAAAGCCCATCTCGCCATTCAATATTGCCGTCCGATACACAAAGGTATCGATGATGTCGCCCTTGGCATAGACCAAAGAATTGTACAGGTTGAAAATTTGATCAAAGCCTGCGTTCAGAACGTTTCCGAGCGCCAGCGTGCCAACGACGATGGCGATCGGAATCAGCGAAGGGACGGTGATGTGGATCGTTTGCTTCCAGCGGCTCGCGCCGTCTACCTCCGCCGCTTCATAGAGCGAAGGATTAATGTTAGCGAGCGCTGCTAGGAATACAACTGTCCCGAAGCCGAACTCCTTCCATACGTCGGATACGATAACAGTGAAGCGGAACCAATCGCCATTGCCAAGAAAGAAAATCGGCTCCATGCCGAAAACGCCAGTCAGCAGACGATTGACGAGCCCGCCTTCCGTAGACAGCAGGTCCGTCAAAATTCCGCCCAAGATGACCCAGGATAAGAAATGCGGCAGGTAAACGAGGGTCTGCACGAAACGTTTTACAAGCTGCTTTCTTATCTCATTGAGTAGGATGGCGAATGTAAATGGCGCAACCAGGTTGAGCACCATTTTGAAGATGGCGATGATCAGCGTGTTCCATATCACTTGCAGGCTGTCCTCCCGCTCGAATAAATACCGGAACTGGTCTAGGCCAACCCACTCTGAGCCTGTCAGGCCGAGCCAAGGTTTATAGTCCTGAAAGGCCATTACCAATCCGCCCATGGGCAAATACGCGAAAATAATGAGGAAAACGAGGGATGGAAGCACCATGAGATGAAACGGCCATTGTTTTATGAGGTAATAAAACAGCGGTTTTCCTTTTGATTGGACAACAGATACGGAGATGTCGTCTGGTTGGAGCGGTTGCTGCTGTGACATGATTTGTTCCTCCCGCTGGATGAGATGCGAAACGCGGTCAGCCTGTTGCCAGGCGCGTGTGCTACCTGCGTTCCTTATACCAAAATTATATCAGCGCGCCAAAAATCGAAGTAGCTAACAAACCCAACATTCATGGCACAAATGCAACCACTTTTAAGGCACGCATGCGTAAAAGGCTTTAGGCACGTATGCGTAAAAGGCTTTAGCCGCGCATGGCGGCATGCGCTCATTTCGCGATGAAATATAAGCAAGGTATACGAGGGTAGAAATATCCATTCCCTTAATACGAAATAAAAAAGCGGCCCAAGGGACCGCTCTCGCATGCTGGTATTATTATTTCGCAACGCTAGAATACCACTCATTGACTTCCTTCGTAATATCGTCGCCGCCGGATGATTTCCAGCTTTTCACGAACTCGTCAAACGCATCTGCAGGTTTCGCGCCATAGATGATTTCATTGAACGTTTGCGCTTCGATTTTTTTCAGATAGTCCATGCGCGACTTCATGGTTTTGGTAGGAGGACCAACAAACATATCCTTCTTCGAAATCGCTTCTTGCTCCATGATGACCGTTGCCGCAAGCGCCGTTTCCGGTCCATATTGCGCGATAACCTCTTTCTCGCGGTATGTTGTGGCTTCCTTGCCTTCTGCCAGGTTAAGCAGTGCTTTGAATTGCGCGTCTGGAATGCGTGCGCCGTCACGAACGACAAAGTAACGCAGCGGAGCGGTGATGGCACCGCCGGGAACATCATCCAAGTACAAAGCTTTGCCGCTTGCGTCAAGCGCGTAATCGTAGCCCTCGAACGCGCCTAGCTCAAATGGGCTTCCCGCTTGCGGGTCTGCAAGATTCTCGAACAGGTAGTTCTCATACGTAAAGAATGCTTCCGGGTTTTTCATGTCTTTGTTAATTAGAATAACACCGTTGACGAAATGGGTCCCGTGACGCATCGCCGTTCCGTCTTCGCCCGTCGGAATCGCATATGGCTTCCATACTGCGCCCTCTACATTTTTGGCGGTATCCAGGAGCGGCCAGCCGCTCATCCAATAAGGACCAGGAATAATGCCTGCCGTTCCGGCAACTGCCGGCTCTGAGGTTTTGTTCTCATCCCATAGCGCTGCTTCTTTCGGGATGTAGCCTTTGTCGCGCCATTCTTTCAGCTTCACGAGACCTTGCTTAATGCCGGCATTCGTAGAGCCATATTCAAGTGTGCCGTCTTCAGCTAGATTCCACTGCGCCGGCAATGTGCCGTAAGCGCCGAATACCCATGACGGATCACCCATCCACGTATTCATCGACGTTTTGAAGCCAACGCTTAGCGGTACGACTTTATCCGGTGCCAATCCTTGCGGATTGTTATTTTTGAACGCTTCCATTACGGCTTCAAGCTCAGCAATGGTTTTAGGCGCCTTCATATTAAGCTTATCAAGCCAGTCTTGGCGAATCCACAGCAGGTAATCGCTATTGTACGCGTAATCCAGCAATGGAATTCCCATGCGCTTGCCGTCGTTCACGTAAGCATTCCAAACGCCTGGATCAAGGTTCATCGCCGTTTTCCATTTCTCGCCTGCGTATTTATCAAACAATGCGCCAGCATCCTGGAACATGCCTGAATCGATAAGATCCTGTGCAAGCAGCTTGTCATTGATTACGGCAATGTCCGGCATTTTTTGCCCGGAGGACATCGCAAGCCGCATTTTGGTCGCGAATGCGCCATTTGTATCCGTCACAGACCAAAGCGAATCTACTTTTACGCCAAGCGTATCGAGTGCCCATTTCGTTGCCACATTGTTTTCAATCGTTTCGCCCTCGCGGAACGTAAGCGCCGGATCGACTCCCCATACGGTAGAGATCGTAACTGGCGGATCATATTTCTCTTTGTAAGGGTTTTCCTCATTGCCCGCGGCAGCGTTGCCATTCGCTGTATCAGACGGCTCCGCTTTGCTTCCGCTGTTCGAGCATCCAACGATGGCAGAGACGATCAGCAGCATGCAAACCGCAAACGTAAATCGTTTTTTTATTATCGTATTCATTGTAATCCCCCTCATGATTATGTTCTACACGTTTCATTATAGGTCTGAGGGCAGACCGAGCCTATGACACAAAGCGAACATATCAGCACCTTTTGCAACCATTTACTGCTCTCGGAACTCCTGGGGAGTCATGCCGTAATATTTTTTGAATGTTTTACTGAAATATTGCGGATTCTGGTAACCAAGCTCGCTTGTAATCTCATAGATCTTTTTATTCGTGTTTTTGAGCAAATAGAGAGCCCGTTCCATCTTCATGCCAATAATCCACTCGCTTAGGCTCTCTCCCGTTTCCGCTTTGAATACTTTCGAGAGATAGACCGGATGAAGGAAGACGCGGTCAGCGATCGTTTTCACGGTCGTATCCTGGCTTAGATTGGTCGCCACGATTTCCTGCACCTGCTTCACGATGAAGCTTTTGGCGCTTTCCTCCTTTACAGACAGCTCGCTTTGGAGCTTGTTCAGGACGCCGATCGCCCATTCCTCCAAACGATCCGGGGACAAGACCATCGTCTGGTCCAGAATAAAGTCGATGCCCAGCTCATTAATCTGCGATACGTATTGGCCCTGCCGATGCGCAATATACATAAAGGCGTTCGTCAACGCCAAATAGAYCTCGTAAAGATGCTCGCGCGAATATCTGGTTTCCTTCAAATCCGCAAAAACATCTTTGATTTTCTGCTCTACCGCATCCCAGCGCTTCGATTCCAGCAGCGTAATCATCGTTGGCGGCTTATATAGAGTTTCCATTGATTTTACGAAAATATGATCCTTGCCGACTCGGTCGTCCAAGAAATGGACCGAATGCTGTTCTTCATTCGCTATCATGAACATGGCGCCAAGCCCCGCGCGGTAAGCCGTCGTAATCGAATCAGGAAATTCGAACCAATCGGTCACAACGATAGAGATTTCCCCCTTGAGGTAATTGCTCACATTCGCCCGCAGCATTTTCGTTGCCTCCGCCAGCTTTGTTTTGCGCAAGCTTCTGCTCTCAGCGCTAAATTCAGACCTCTCATCCGTTTCGTATCTCGGCTGAGCCATAATAAGCAAATACTCATGCGGCGCTTTGCAATGCCAGACGTTGAAATGATCGGCGAACGACTCCTCGGCGATATTGCCGACCGCAAATTCCATCAGAGAGGAAGAGCTATAGTCCAAATGAGAGAATTGCTTGCCCAGCTGCACGAGCATCATTACTGTCGGTCTCTCCATCAATAACGGAATTTCATATTGCGACAGCTTCTCCTTTATCGTCTTCGGAGAGAGCTGCCTCCCCAATACGAGATCGACCATAAAATTCGCGCGCAGCACCTTGAAATCCGATTTGCGGTCGTACAGCAGCTGCTGGTATTTCTCTGCCTGCTCCCATTCATCTTTTAGCGCTTCTATTGCTCCTGAGACGGTCTTAACGAATTCGTCGTCGTTCACCGGCTTCAGAATATAATCAAATGCTTGCAGCTGCACCGCCTTCTTCGCATATTGAAAATCTGAATGGCCTGTCAGCAGGACACATTTGATATGCGGCCAGCGCTGCCCGATTTCCTGAACGAGCTCTAGTCCGTTCATCTCCGGCATGGCAATATCCGTAACGACGATATCAATGGCATTCTCCTCAAGCAGCTCCAATGCTTCAAAGGCTGATGCCGCTTGATAGACGCTCTTCACCCCGATAGATGACCAAGGAATCGTTTTCTCCAAGCTTCCGGTTACATAAGACTCATCATCGATCAATAAAATTTCAATCATTGGCATTCCCCTCTTTCTCTAAGCTGTCGACCAAGTAATCATGACTTTTAATCCACCGAGATTGGAAGAAGAGAAGCTTACCCCTGCAGTTCCGCGGAAGCGCAAATGCATGCGCTGGTGTACGTTCCATAGCCCGCAGCCCATATTCTCATCCATTTGATGCTGCATCTTGTGCTGAAGAATAAGCATCTCCTCAGCACTCATTCCTTTTCCGTCATCCTCAACGATCAACCTTGCGCCATCCTCGAACCATTCTCCGGTAATCCGAATGCTTGAAGCATCCGACCAAGCCTCAATCCCGTGGATGACCGCATTCTCCACGAGCGGCTGCAGCATTAACGGAGGAATCTCCAGATGCTGCATTTCCTGCGGCATGTCGATGGAGTAATGCAGCCTTGCCATGCGCATCTTTTGGATCTCCAAATAGCTAGTGACGAAGCTTATTTCCTCCGACATCGCAACAAGATCACGTTCCTGCCTCGTCGTATATCGGTAATAGTTAGACAAATGATGGGACATCGCAACGACGGCTTCGTTTTTCTCCAGCTTGGCCATACTCGATATGAAAGAAAAGCAATTATAAAAAAAATGCGGGTTAATTTGCGATTGCAGCTGTTTAAGACGAGCCTCGCGCACATGGATCTTCTCCAAATAAACCGTTTCGAACAGCTCCTGGATTTGAGCGACCATGAGATTGAATCGCGTATATAGAAAGCCGAACTCACTCCTGCCGCGCGGCTTCATCCGCACGGAATAGTCGCCGTTTTTCAGCTTCTGAAAGCCGATAACCAAACGTTTGATTGGTACCTGAACCTGCGCATACAATAGATAGGCAGCCGTGCAGCAAAGCAGCAGCAAGCCTGCCATAGAGACGTAGAACAGCTGATTCGTTTTTTGGATTGGCCTGATGATTTCGGAAATCGGAATGTAATCGATCAAATACCAGCCGATCATTTCTGATTTGACGATATTGACCATATATTTCTCCTCGCCTACTTGAACCGTTCTGCTTTCCATATCCTGAAGCGGTTCGGCCTGCAGCTCCGATAGAACCAGTTCCGTCCGTTCCTTATTCACAGAGCGGTTAAAAATGGTCCCCACGTTCTCCATGTAATAAAACGGTTCTCTTTGTCCTCCGCTCTTGAACTTATCCAGCATATCCTTAATATTCGAGCTATCGAACTGTACTTCTATGATCAGGTTCGCGCCGCTCGGATCCAAGTAACTAGAATACGGCATGACCGCATAGCGGGAGAAGACATAATGCTCGCTCTGTCCTTGATCCACCGGTTTTACCTGCCAGCCCGGCTTCAACCGTTTTTTCAAATCGGCGTCATCATACATGATGGCATCCCTATCCGTAATATCCCGATGCAAGATAGGCGAATAAATATGAAGGCTGCTGGTCCACTTCGACGAATTTTGCTGAATGGCGAGCTTCGTTTGAATTCTTTTGATCAACGTTATCGTATTCAGACTGAGTTCATTCATCTCGGTAAAGAAGTCGCGAAGGGAGGCAATATCGGGGTCTTGAATGAGCAGGTCCGGCCAAATTGCCAAAGAGTCAATCGTCGTATTAACCTCGTTCTGAAAAAAAACAAGCTGGTTCGTGTTCGATTTGTTCAACTCTTCGCGCAGGACGTCCGTGCTCGTCTTGTTGGAATAAAAATAAAGGAGCAGGATCGGCGTCAGCATGATGATGATCAAAGCGACGATCTTGGTAAAGAGATTAATTTTAGGCATTACGGCTTCGCACCTCTGATGGATGTGTTAGGGGCAGCTTATTGCGGCAATTCTCGCCCTCTTCAACATACGTGGACACTACGAATATATCAACCTGCAAAATCAAAACATATGCAATGTTTTCGCAACTCTTTCCAGAAGGATTCCCATATGCTGCGCAAGCGTAAACGGCTGAAGCTGTCCTCTGGCGGCTTTGCTTACGTTTCGCGTAGAAATATAGAGAAAGTTGGCGAAATGATATACTTTCCTCTATTTCAAAAAAACCGGAGTCTCGGCATAACAGCCGAAATTCCGGTTTTCTATGATTAATTAAAAGCTTTATATAAGGCCACGGTATAATACGGGATCGGCTCAATGTTATGGAATACCGCAATTTCAACGCCTTCAAACCTCTCGACGAGTGCTTGGTTCACGAAGGTGTGTACCGTACCTTTGCGAAGAGGCGTGATCGACAGATGCAGCTGCTTATGCTCCAGATCATCCTTGAATTGCTTGAGCCCAATCGGCCAAGCCTCTCCGTAATGAATATGGTCCGTAAGCATTTGGTTACCCAGGTGAGCAGCCGCTACATCGCCATCATACTCCACTTTCAGAAAGACATCAGATACATGGTTTGGCCAATTGGTGTCCAGCTCGACTAGGGCGCTGCGTTCAAGCGGCTTATTCACCGTCACCGCAGGCTCGTAGATCGGAACCTCAACCTGATACGTTTGAAACAAACCTTCCTGCTTCGCTTTAACCGTTCCCACGCTAGCAAGCAAAGCTTGGTCCGGCAGCGCAGGAGTAATGGATACGTTCCAGCACGCCTGGCCTTCAGAGGTCGCAACGAGGCACTCATCCTTTGCGTAAAGGCGGCTGTCGCTAATGACAAGCCTGTCCTCGCCCCAAAGTCGGAACTTATAGGTTTGAAGCGCCTCTTCTCTAGTAAGAACGAGAACGCTCACCTTTTGGCCATTAGTCAGCACCAATGTGAATGCATGCTCTTTGCCGACATGCGGCGCAACAATGATCTCGTTAGCTTCCTCTACAGCCTGCGAGGCATCCAGCGCAACGGATGCAACACTCGTACGACTGAATACGAGCTCAGGCGCAAGCGACGGATGAGCATAAAAGACAAGCATAGGCTGCCCATCTACGTCCAGCTTCGTAAGCGGTTGAACGGTCGCACTCACGATGAGCGCCCCTCCCCATTCGATGTTGAAAGGAAGTACCGCGCATACATCCCGTTTCAATGTGAGATGTCCTGAACGCGGGAAAGCAACTTTACCCTGCGCCGTGTCCAGTTCAATCCGTACCCCTTCACGGTCAGGAAGCTCCAGATGATCTTGGAAGTTGTTCAAGAACAAGAAACCCGAGCCGTCCTTCTGCCGTACGCACCAGCGCAGCGATTCCGTGTCTTCCGGGTGAATAGCCGACTGTCCTTCCGGCAGCACCGTACCCATCGGCGCCAATTTCGAACCGAATGCATCCATAAACAAAGACAAGGAACGGATACGGTCATAGGATTTGCCGACTCTTCCGAATTCACCTAGCGGTGATTGATAGTCGTAGGTGATTTTCGGAAGTCCGTATTCGTTAAGAAAGCCATGCTTGCCTACCGGATTAGAACCCCCATGGTACATATAATAGCCTAACAGATTGCTGCCGCTAGCCAGCTTGACCAGCGTCATCGCTTCTACGCTCTCTGCGCTTACATTCGGACGAGCGGTGTAGCTGACCTGCATGCCGCCCGCCATCTCGCAATAAGCGACGGGATAATCAAGCGTATCGTAGTTGACTTCCTCGGACGGCTTCACATGCAAATCCCGGTAAATATACTCACCGCTCGGCGGCTGATTTGGAATCCATGGCGTATAAGCATAACCTGCAAGCATCGGCAGCGTATCTGTCTCTGGCACGGCTGCCCCGCCCCATGCCGTAGCTGTGAAGAACATCGGCGTAATGCCTGCCTCCTCTGCGATTCGGCGCAGCTCGGACAAATGCGCGTTGCCGCCTTTCCCTGAGCTCATGAATACGCCGGCTTTATAGCCCCAAGAATCAAGCGGCGCACCGCAGTGCATATATTCATTCTCCAGTTGGACGGCAATGACAGGCCCTCCTTCAGCAAATAATGAGCCTTTGACTTGCTTGGCTATCTGTCGGTATAAACGCTTTGCATAGGAGAGATACAGCTCGTCATTCGAACGGATTTCTAGCGGTTTGCCGAATACCCAGTCGGGAATGCCGCCGTTTCTAACTTCACCGTGGCAGAATGGTCCTATGCGCAGCACAAGCGGCAGCTCATGCTTCGCACAGAGATCTACGAAATGACGTAGATTGCGATTCTCGCTCCAATTAAATATACCTTCCTCTTCCTCGTGATAATTCCAGAAGATATAGGTAGCGATGACATTCACGCCGCCTGCCTTCATCTTCAGCAGCTCTTCCTCCCAATGCAAATATGAGAATCGCGAGAAGTGGAATTCACCTACGACCGGAATAATGGGCTGATCGTTGCGCAGCATATAAAAATTTGTAAATCCAAAGCTTTCGCCCTTTGGGTTCGAGCCTTTGTTGCCAGCCAGCTTGCCTGGCCTAATCTCTTTATTCGGTCCGTCTAGCTTGAGCGAGTAAGTGGTCATAAATGTGATTCCTCCTGTAATAACGCCTAATCTATTGCTTTGCTTCATTAAGAAAGTACCTGGCTTATGTCTGCGTACCAAACATAGTTGATTCGTCATGATAGGAACCCCTGTTAGCGTAACAAACCAAGGGCTGCCTTTACAGGGTATATTCACAACATATTGGTTGCTTATACAACTACCATAGTTATGCTGCTATTCCGCTGCTGCAAAGGTGAGCCTGCCATCTAATACGGAGGATCCGGTTGGGCGGCAAATTTCGAAATCAAACCCGCTTCCCGTAAAAGTCTCACTCGCTGGAAGTACGAAGCTCCATTCCTCGCCTGGGCTCAAAGACGGAACAGCATATACACGGCTTCCATTCTCATTAGCCAGCGTCAGCGAATAACCACAGATCGCATGTCTCGGTATGTCGTCTCGGACTTTCCATACGACCGTTAACAATCCATTACGATCTGTATAAGCCTGCTTCCATGTAATGGGCGAACCTAACTCGCGAAGCGCCTGATAAGAGGGCTTAGGCTCTCCATACACATCTGTCGCGCCATGCACCCTTTGCCGCAATCTGCCTACGCCTTCTTCTCCCATCTGCGTACGGTAATCATTGAGACTGAAAAAGATAAGCGCCGCAATTCCCTCATGCTTGCGATACTCCTCGGTCTTCTCCTGCAAAATGCTAATCCGACGCTCGTCTCCGCCCGTATAGACCGGCTCGCATAAGCCGAATTCCGCAACAACAAGCGGCTTATCCGGATACGCTGACTCGATCGTTTGAATGGTCTCCGGCAAATCCAAATCCCCATGCCAAGTTCCGATATAATCATTCCACATGAGCAGGTCGCCTTCGCCCGTCGCATCGCTCTCCGGTCCGAAATGGATGGAGTTGCTCACGTAATTAATGAACCGATGCTTGTCCAGCTCCAGCATATGCTGCTTCAGATTGTTCATGTAGCTGACGGTGCGCTCATCCTGACCGTTCAGCTCATTGCCCATGCCCCACGCATAGATTGACGGATGATTGTAATGCCGAAGAATCATTTCCTCCGCATGCTGCTTCGCGATCGGCAATATGCTGTCACCCGGCTCTCCTGGCTGCTGCCAATGCGGAATTTCCTCCTGCACAAGAAGTCCGTTCCGATCGCACCAATCCAGCAGTCGGCTGTCCTGCTGCCAGTGAAACCTCGTAATGACGCAATTCGCGTGCTTGATTTGCTTCAGTACTTGAATCAGATCCTCTTCCGTCTCCGCCATGCCTCGGTCCGGATGAGAGCCCGGCATCCATTCCACGCCCATTAAACGCACAGGCTCGCCATTAAGCAGCATTTGATTGCCCGCTGTCTTAATCTCGCGAAAGCCGACATGCAGGCTCAACTGATCTTCTTCGGCGTTGTCCGACAGCAGCGTGATATGAAGGTTATACAGATGGGGGTGGTCGAAATGCCAAAGCTCCGGCTTCTCGATCCGCAGCTCTTTCAGCTGCAGGATACGATTGTGCGCAACCGTATCATACCGCTCGCTTGCGATTAGCTGACCTTCCCGCCAAACGGACAGCTTTACGGTCAAGGACAGCTTCTCTTCAGGCACAGAGTGCCAAAGCTTTATTTCGCCCTTGATTATGCCCTCGTGCGCGGAGTGCTTAGGCGTTGCGAATAGGGGGATGGCATCCACCTTCGCGTAATCGATAGCGAACTTCCCTGTCACGATCATCGAAACGCCCCGAATAATGCCGCCGTCGTCCGCCCAATCGAAGCTGTTCCGAATCGGCAAAGCATGCTCGCTATTCTCGTTTTGAACAGAGACGACAAGCCGATTAGTTTGACCATGCATGACAAAAGCAGAGATATCAACCACGAATGCCGTGTAGCCTGAACCGCCGTGCGAGCCAGCCTGCTTGCCATTCACCCAAATAACAGCATCTCGATACACCGCATCGAATTGCAGGCGAATCGTCTTCCCTATCCATTCCTCCGATATGTGCAGATCGCGGCTGTACCAAGCAAGCCCCCGATACTCCTCCAGTCCCTGCTCGATGTTCCACGTATGCGGAATTTGCACGGCGCGCCCATCCGGCAATCCACTCTCGAACCAGCATTCTTCCATGCCGAGGCCCGCAGGGTCCGCTTGAAACTTCCATTGCTCCGTTAATGCTGTCGTCGTCCGTGTAGACATGTCCTGACTCATTCCTTTTCTCATAAAATGAACATACGATATTCAGAAAATAAACAAGAGATATTTAGAAAACCAACATAAGATATTTAGAAAATAAACATACGGTATTCAGAAAATAAACATACGGTATTCAGAAATAAACATACGGCATCCAGCCGATATATCCGCTGGATACCGCTTTATCCTTACACGCCCATGCGTTTATGAATGGCTGCTCCCTGATGGCTGCGATCCATAGCTATAGCAAGCTCGAATTGCTCGGCCGCTTCCTGAATTCGACCTAGCCCCAGATGGCCAAGTCCCATCATGAAACGGCAATGGATCACATTCCGTTGGTTCAAATTTTCGTCAAATACGAGGAAATCAGGCAGCGATACCGCAAAATAATCGATTTTGACATCATCGAACAAATGCTTTTCGGCAAAATCGATCAGCTTATTGAAGCGGCGCTTTGCCTCTTTTTCATTCGCCATCTTCAACCATGCCAAGCCTTGGTAGAAAATCATTTCCGGCGGCTGGTCATTATAGTACATGGCGCTTGCCGGCTCTTCAAGTCCGTCCGACGCCGTCTTGAACGCCGCTTCTGCTTCTGCCTGTTGCTCGAGACCCTCGTACGCGCAGCCTAGGTAGTAATACACATTGTTTTCCTGCGCGCCAGCCAGCTTTGCTTCGCCAAGATTGTCTGGGTTATCGAGTGCCTGCTTAAGCAGCTGTAGGGCTTCGCTATAATCGTTCGCTGCAAGCTTTTTCTTTGCCAGCTCAACGAGTGCAAGCACGTATTGCCCAAGCGTCTTGCCTTCGCCGCCCTCCCAAGGGTGGAATCTGCGTAAAGCAAGCAGTTCGATTGCTTCTTCGTGCTTCTCAAGAAGATTATGCAGCGTTACATATTCCAAATACAAATCATCCCTAGCCTGAACGAGCGGCAAATGCTGCTGCAGCAGCGCTAATCTTTGTTCTGCCCCTAGGTCTATTTTCTTGTACAGCTGATCTAATTCATAGAACACGCGAGCGTCGGACTGGTCGCACATAAACGCCGCTTCCAGTGATTTTCTTGCTTTAGCAGCATCATTCAGCTTGTTGAAGTAAGCAAGCGCTACATTGCGGTGCGCAACCGAGAAGGATGCATCGCTTACGATTGAGCTTTCCCAGAGCGCTACGGCTTCCAAATGGCGTTTCTTGTCGTAGTAAAAATTGCCCAGGAAATAAAGAGCTTTGGCATCCTCCGGACGCGCTTCGACAACATACAGCAGCACTAAAAGATCGAATAGGCTGTTCGGGAAGCAATAGTCCGGGTTCGCTTGATTGCCAGCCGTCAAATAAAGGGCTGCCGCTTCCTTGTTGCTTTGCTTCGCATAGCAATAAGCGAGCGTATAATGAACCAAAGGATAAACATCTGATTGAGCATTCGGTGCGATATAGTGCAGGACTTCGATAGCTTCGGCATATAGGCCGGCTCCCGCATAATCAGATGCAAGCGCCATATGATTATGGACGTCTCCACGCAGCAGCGACTGCAAGTCCTTCAGAACGTGACTCGCTTCTGCCTCGTTCCCCGCTTCCTTGTAAGCCAAATACAGCTCGTTGTAGGCACCGAAGTCGGCAATGTCTAGCTTAAGCGTCTCCGAAGCATAGGCAATGGCTTCTTCCAGTCTGCCAAGCCTGCGAAGCATCGCTGTTTTTAAATCCCTTGCTTTGTAGTTGCGGGAATTGCGGATCAAGGAACGCTCCGTAAGCTCAAGCGCTTCGTCATAAGAGCCTTTCTCCGAAGCAATTTGCGCCAATGTGAAATAGCCGCTGTCCTGCCATGCTGCTGACCACACCGATTTGTATAATGCGGCAAAAGCTTCCTCCAATCGCCCTTGATGCTTCAGCGATACGCCAAGCTGGTAATAAGCTTCGCTGTCATAAGGATTCGGATTACGCCAAGTCAGGCGTCCAATCGCCTTGCGGAAATAGGCTTCGCTCTGCTTAAACATTCCTCTGCGAAGCAATAGCGTGCCATAAGCAACATTGATGCACGCATCGGATTCATCACGCTTCAGCCCTTCCAAGTAATATGCCTCCGGTTCAAATGTCGCATGGCGGTATTGTTCTAGATGAAGGCCCGCAAGGTACAGTTCTTCGTTTGTTTTGAGCTCCTGCGGCTCTGGCAGCGGCTTCGCGGCATCGGGCATTTCTTCGATGCCGGGCTTCTTCGGCTGGTAGCTGACAAGCAGCTGCCCTGAGGCATCCTTCACCGTAAGCTGCAAATCATGCTCTTGGTCGTCCGGGTGCAGGGGAACGATTGAAGTGAAGGTTAAGCTTGGCGACAAGTCTGCTGTTTCCAGCACATAATTTCTGCGGCTGCTCTTCAGCTCGATTGTAGCTCCCGCGCAATGAGAGGTCGCATAAGCGTAAATCGTCGCAGTTCCCGCTTGCGGATCTACCTCGACGTTAACCGCCGCGTCGATCGTAGCGTTTTTGACGACGCCAATGTTTTTATAGGGCATGAAGTATTGTTTAAATGACTTCTCCTCATAAGGCTGCAGCCACGTGAAATCCGGTTGATTATCCGTATATACGCCGGTCATCAGCTCAATGTATGGTCCATCCTCGTCCGTTAGGCTGCGATCCCAAGCTTGACCGAATTCACCGTTGCCCCAAGTCCATTGCTTCTTGCCTGGGGAGATATGGTGGTTCGCTACATGCAGCAGACCTGCCTGCACGGAATGATCGTAACCGCCGACGAAATTATAATCCGATTTGTAAGCCATATAGGAGGTAGGAACCGGGATGTTTTTATACCTTGAAATATCTACGCCATCCGAGTAATCCATTTTATAATAGGTGCCTGTTGCAATCGGGAACTTCGATACGTCGCGCTTGCCATGGTCGAATACGGCTGTTACGTCCGGAGGAAATACCGACTGTGTATGGTCGTTTACCGCAACGGCGGGGTTCGCCCACCAAAGGAAGGTTTGCGGCTCCGGCGTACGGTTGTAGAGCTGTGCATGAATTTCCAAGTAAGCCTTGCCGGGATGCAGCGTAAAGCCTGCCGTTACCTTTGTTCCGTACATACGGTCGATTTCACTGACCCATACGGTTGCGCTGCCATCCTCATTTTCCTCCAACCGGTATTCTACGGGGCCGAACGTATTCGGACGGTGATGCTGCGGCCAGTTGAACTCGATACCGCCGGAGATCCAAGGACCAGCCAGCCCAACGAGCGCCGGCTTAATCACCTGATTGTAATAAACAAAATCATATTGATTCGTTTTGTCTATCGCCCGGTAAATACGTCCGCCAAGCTCCGGCATAATGGCAATATGCAAATACTCATTCTCGAGAAAGACCATCTGATAAGGCTTTGATAACTTCTCATCTTCAATCTTATCGATAACCGGATGCGGATAGACGCGGCCGGAGCTTCCTTGATAGACGCGTTTTTCCAAAAACATCGGATTTTTATCGGGTTTGCCTACGCCATAGGTTGGAATGTGTACGACTTCCTCCCACACGCGCGCCCGTTGCTCGTTCTTATTCAATGCACTCACTCCTCATGGTCAGTTAACGATCCTATAGCTATACCTTACTGGAGCGGAACCATCCTTACCATTGATTATCCGCTGTTCATGATGGATGATACTCTGATTTTTGTTGATTTCAATAACTTGTTTTTAAACTAGCAGGAATGTAAAATACGTTTAGGCCAAACAAAGGAGGTCGAAGTCCTATTCTTCGAAAAGCAGAAGGCTTCCACGACGAAAAAATCATCGTATTGCCTCCCTATCAACTGAACGAAATAATCTCTCATCCGCTAATCAGCGATACCTATATAACCGATATCGGCTACTATCGACGTGCTAGAAGCCATTATCGCGAACGGYCGCAGGGCAGCGATTCCTATATTTTGATCTTTTGCGTAGGCGGAAAGGGCTGGATCAAGCTTGCCGGCCATAGCCCACTTATATTGATGGAGCAGACCGTTGCCGTTATCCCGCCGGACACCCCTCACGAATATGGGGCAGATGAAAGCGATCCATGGAGCATTTACTGGTTTCACCTCAAAGGGGAGCAGGTTGCTTCACTTATACAAAGCAGCGGGCTTGAAGCCGGACCGATTCATGTTTCCTTAACCGATTCCGACAAAATCAGGGAGCTTTTCAATCAATGCTACGATTTGCTTTCATCCAAGGCTTATTCGGCATCGCATCTCATTCATGTGTCGCATACGATGCGTTATTTGCTCAGCTTCATCGGGCTTATACCGCGCAGAAAGCAGGAGGCCAAGACACAGGCTTACATTGAGCAAGCCATCCTGTACATGCAGGAGCGGCTTGAGAAGAACATGACTATCGATGAGCTCATCTCGCATATATCCATTTCCAAGCAGCATCTTAATCATCTGTTCAAGCAGTCGACCGGCTACGCCCCCATCGATTATTATTTGCGGCTCAAAATGCAAAGAGCTTGCCAGCTGCTTGATTTGACCAACAACAGCATTAAGGAAATCAGCGTGTCGCTTGGCCTCAGCGATCCGTATTACTTCTCCCGCTTGTTCAAAAAAATTATCGGCGCCTCCCCCTCCGACTATCGCAGCAAGCTGAAGGGCTGATGACCGGCTTGATCCAAAGCAAACAGGATGCCTTCGATTGATGGCATCCTGTTTGTTAGGCTATTTAATAAATAAGGTGATATATTCTCTCCAGCATAACCGCCGCCTGCGCTCTTGTCGCGTTCCCTTGCGGCATGAATTCCCCATGCCCCATCCCGCTTACGAGCTCCGCTCGCCTCAGCGACTCCACTGCTTCCTTGGCGTAAGCCGAGATTTGCGGCTCATCCGAGAAGGAGGGTGTGCTTTCTTTTTCGACTAGCTTAGCATGGATCGCTTGCGCCGCACGATGCAGCAGCACGGCCATTTCCTCCCTTGTAATCGCTTCCTGCACGCCGAAGCTTCCGTCTGCTTTTCCTTTGACGATGCCTGAATGTTGCGCAGCTGCAATGGCGGAAGCGTACCAGGCATCCGCTTTTAAATCCGAGAAGGATGCAGGATCGGTCACTTCTTTCATTTCGATTACATTCATCAGCAACTGTACGAATTCCGCTCTCGTTACAGCAGCTGACGGTTTAAAGGTAAGGGCATCAAACCCGCTAATCATTCCCCTGGCTGCGAGAAATCCTATGCTTTCCTTTGCCCAAGCGGCTCCAGCAAGATCCGTAAACCGCGTTTCTTTGTAGGTTGCTGCATATTTGCTGAAATGTGTGGGGCTAAAAAGAATCGTTCCATTGCCTGGTTGGTAGCTCGCATTGTTAATAAGCTCAAGCTTGCCCGCTTCACTGATGAAATACACGATGACGTTAGAAGGCTGCTCGCCCTGCTGAAGCTTGTAAGGCAGCTCAATGTTAACCGTGCCAGGCTCAAACGTCATGATCTTCTTGCCGTCGACCGTTAGATTAAAGTCGAGCACAGGATGATTGCCAATCGACGCTCTGACCCCGCTCGGTAATGAAGCATCATCTGCTTCAGCAACCGAAAGCCTTACGCTGCCAGTTGACGAGCCTATATTTGAATTCACCATGCTTGGATTAAACGAGATCGTTGCCAATCCCGTATGAACGATAATGGCTTGCAGCTCTTCTTTCGCTGCTTCTGCTATCTGCTGCGCCGGAATATCGATATGCATAGCCGACCCGGCAGGTGACTGTACGTGCAGCGTAATCGTATGCTCGGCTTCATTCCTTGTTCCTTGCTTCAAATCCGCTTTAATTACCGGAACAGCTGGTGTCGCCGTAGATACCGGTGCCGGCGATGGCGTTACCTCCGGTGTTGGTGACGGTGTTGGTGACGGCGTTACTTCCGGCGACTGTGACGGCGTTACCTCCGGTGTTGGTGATGGCATTACCTCCGGTGTTGGTGACGGCGTCGGTGTCGGGGTTGCTTCCGTCTCTTCGACCGATAGCTGAATAGCCACACCTGACGTCGTCTGCTTATCCGCAACGCTGACGCCGACCGCTGTTCCTTGCAGGTAGCCTGCTTTGCTGGCAGCAAGAGCGTATCCGGCTCCCACAGGTATTTCCGATATAGTAAACGCGCCAGCCTCATCCGTCAAAGCCGTATACATGATGCCGTTAACAGTCAGCTTAACGCTCGCATCCGCTAACGCTTCGCCAGCCTCATCGGTTACGACTCCCGAGACCGCTCCGCTTCCCGCGCCTAAGTAGCCAACGGTTACCGAATCGATTAATGCCCAGTTTCCTGCATAAGCATCGGCATAGAAGCCGATCGTGAGCTCTCCGTTCTCTACCCTGGCATTCATGCTGTATTCCGTCATTGTATTTGTCTTCGGAATATCGAACCGCGCAAGCTCGCTGCTTGCATCCTTGGCATACATGTAATATTCCTTTTGATCGCCGCCGTTGTAGAACCAGGCCGTTACCTTGTAATAACCGTTAGCGATTCCGGTTAATGTCTGATTCGCGTCTGACGTGTACGCACCGGCCAGCCAATTCGAGAACACATAACGGCCGTCCTTCGCGTTCGCATGCGTCTGCGTAAAGGTGCCATTCTCCGTTCCCGTCACAGTCCAGCCTGGAATGACAAATTTATTCGCGCCCTGTGTCTCGAACCCGGCATTCGTTAGCGGAATTAGCGTCGCAAGCTGCACATTCACGGCCGTCGTTTCCTTCATCGCGGTCACGGCAACCCCAGCGATCGTTCCGCTCAAATACCCGGCCTTGCTAGCCTTTACCGTATATCCGCTTTCGCCCAGCACACCTGTCAGCGTATACCTTCCAGTGGCATCCGTTTGTGCCGTATAAGTTTTTTCGCCATTTGCAGCCGTTACGGTTGCACCGGCAACTGGAGCATAAGAGCTGTCTGTTACAATACCAGCAATGCTGCCGATATTATTCGTCATTGTAATATGAATACCGTTGGTTTGTTCGCCGACGTTTACCGTCACGTTCGACGATTCACCATCCAAGTAGCCGGACTTGCTCGCCGTTACCTTGTAATTCGTGCCGGCTGGAACATAGCTTAAATGGTATTGTCCGGCTTCATTTGATACCGCAGAATAGGTTTTCCCGCCTGTGATGACCTGAACCTGCGCCTCGTTAATCGGCATGTGGTCGCTTCCGAGCACCGTTCCTGTTATGGAGCCCGAATTCAAAGCGATTGCCAAATCAATCGTTGAGGTAACCGCTCCAATGGCAACGTCTACGCTGCCAACTTCTCCAGCTGCATACCCATCTAACTCAGCTTTGACCGTTATCCCTGAAGCAGCTGGCAGATCAGTCAGCGAATATTGCCCCGCAGCATTCGAAACGGCGCTGTAAGCAGCTCCTTCAATGACCGTGCTCACCTTTGCGTCTGCAACCGCGACATCGTGCTGGTTCCTAACGGTTCCCGTAATGGAGCCTCCGATTAATGTCACATCCTGATTACCCGTAAATTCACCTGCTTGCGTTACATTCACGGTAAGCTGCCCTTGCTGATATCCGCTTTTGGTTGCGGTAATCTCGTAGGCTGCACCGATTGGCAAATCAGGGATGAAGTAGTTGCCGGCTGCATCGGAAGTCGTACGGTAGACCGTGCTTCCAGCAGCTGCTTCAATTGAAGCGTGGGCGATCGCTTTCCCATTCGAGCCGCGGACAACACCCGAAATATGCCCAACGACCGAGCCTTCCGTATTTTGCGTATAGGCATCATGAGCAGGCAGCGCCTTCCCGCCGAAATCGAACAGCGTCGTATTCGATACGACGTTCAGGTCAGGCTGATCGTCGATTTCCTTAATCGCCCAGCCAACGCCAGGCACCGCTATCATAATCGGATCCCAGTATAGATCGCCGATCACTCTGCCGTTCTCTACGCTTTTCAAACCGTTGAACAAATTGATCATAAATTCTTTTTGCCCTTGCGGCGTGCTTGTGTCAGACGAATACGGGCCATTATCGTTCAATTGGCCGATCGTGCCGTTCGGCAGAGTAGCATTCCAGTTGTAGCCCGTTTCCATAATCATAATGTCTTTGTCATACTTCTGGCTGAAATAATTGCAGAACGCTACGATCTGTTCAATCGTCAAATCCGTCCAAAACGGATAATACGATGGACCGATAATATCGTAATCCACATTCCTTGCTTCGATCTGGTCAAAAAAGCTTTCATATTTGCTCATATTTCCCGCATCGTCTAGATGCAGAATCACTTTGGATTGCGGGGAAGCCTGCTTGACCGCTTCCGAGCCGGCTTGCAGGAACCTTGCAAGATTGCCCCAATTGGCGCTTGAAGCTCTGCCGTAAGGGAACAGAATGCCGGACTGCATTTCGTTGCCGAGCGAAACGAATTCAGGTGCGGTGCCCTGCTCGACCATCGCGGTCATCACGTCAAGCGTATAAGCGCGCAGGAGCTGCTCCAGCTTATCGACTTTTTCGCCTTCCGTTGCTAGTCCGCTAATAGCGGTCTGCCATTCATTCGGGATGTTATGCGTAGCGCCGTTCGTCCAATAATCGCTATAGTGGAACGAGAGCTGGATTTGCAATCCTGCAGCCTTTGCGCGCTTCGCAAGACTTAGGATGTCCGCTTTATCCATAATGCCTGCCGGGCGGTAATAGCTGCCGTCGCCATGTCCTTTGCCCGGCTCGTTATAGACGCGCAGCCGTACGATGTCATGCCCGTTTTCTTTTAAAATGTGGAAAAGATCCTTTTCATTGCCGCTTCTGTCATAGAACTTGCCGCCCTGCGATTCCACATAGGTGAGCTCGGAAACGTCCCCTCCTTTTAGAAAACGGTAGGGCTTGTCATCCTTTACAAGCTCGATGAAATCCAGCTTCGTCCAATTGCCTGCATTCGCATTTGTGTATAAACCGATCGTTGCCTTGCCGTCCGTAACCTGAACGCCTCGCAAATAAACCTTCGTCCACTCACTGTTGATTGGCAGTGCCGCCCTTGCCTCCGAAGTGCCCGTATCGCGTGCGAACACGTAGCTTGCTTGCTGTCCGCCGCTGTTTTGCACCCATGCCGTCAAGGTGTAATAGCCGTTCTCGAGGCCGGTCAACGTCTGGTAAGTCGACACTTGATAAGCGCTGCTCGACGAATGATTCAGGCTGCTGCTGCTTAAGTAGCCTGGCGCATCCGTAAACGAAGCATCGACGTCCCCCTCCTCCGACCAGGCACTAATCACTTGTGATTGGCTCTCTGTTTGAAAACCACGGTTCTCGATAGCCACGCCGCTCGCCTCCAATTCAACCTCTTCCGTTTTGACAAGCGTTATGAGGTCAATTCCGAGCCAGCTGTCTGCTCCACCATCCGCATAAAAACCGATAGTCGCGCTGTTGTTCTCTACGATAACCGGCACGCTGATTTGCGTCCAGGAGGTGGAGCTGACCGGAATTGTCTCCTTTACCTCTGCTCTGCCTGTATGGCTGGCGTACATATAGCTCTCTGTGAAGCCGTCGCTTCTTGCAACCCAAGCCGACAGCGTATAGGTACCGTTCGCAAGTCCTGTGACCGTCTGAAACGTATTCGCCGTATAGGCCTCAGCGCTCCAGTAATTCAAGCGGTTGGTCCCTCCGTTTGCAGGCGACCAATCCGCTTGAATCGCAATAGGCGTCGTGCTTCCCTCGGGTCCGAACTCCGTTTCCCATCCGGTTAAACCGCTTTCAAAGCTTGTATTCTCAAAAGCTTTGGCCGGAGCTGCTTCATCCAGCACAAGCGTAACCATATCCACCCCCATGTAGTTGCTCGCAGAAGCCATTCCATCTGCATAGAAGCCGATGGTCAGCTGATTGCCTGCTACGGTAACAGGCAGGCTGATTTGTGCCCATACACCGCTCTCGGGTATGTCGGTCTTTTCCTCTGCCCCGCCCGTATCCTTGGCATACATGTAGCTTTCATTGAAGCCAGCTCCCCGCTCGACCCAAGCTGACAGCGTATAGGTGCCGTTTACTAGGCCGGTAATCGTCTGATTGGTGTTCGCCGTATAGGCTCCCGCGCTCCAATAATCCAATCTTTTGGCGCCGCCGCCAGCAGGAATCCAGCTCCCCTGAATCGTCATAGGCGCAGTGCCTTCTGCCGGAGCAAAGCTCGTATTCCATGATTCCAAATCGCTTTCAAAGCTGCCATTCGGTACGTTAACCACCGTACCTGCCGCATGTGCAGCGGGCAGAGAAAAACCTGCGAATAGGCTAAAAACCATACAAAATGCCATGACGATGCTGATGCCCCTTCGTAAACTGCTTGCTTTGTTCACTCGTTGTCACTCCCTCAATCGTGAATTCAAACCCCATTCGTACTGCAGCAACCGAATAAAGCGCTGTCATTTTCCAGTAGGACATAACGGCTTCATCTATCTACCTCTTTAACTTTAAAGGTTTTCTCCGGATCTACAAGCGATACAAATGCAAGATTTTAGCAGGTTTTATAACCAGTTTCGCTATTAAAGAGATATAAGGCGGATATTGGATGGCATCTGCCATTAATCGAACGCCTCGCCCTCAAGTTGGCTGCAGCACGCGACAAAAAAAGGTGACTCCAATAGGCGCATTGCCTGGAAGTCACCTTCTATTGCAAACCATTATATCTCATTGCTTATCCCTGTCCCAGCTCAATGTCCAGATGCCAGGAATAGACCTCCTCCGGCATAAGCGTCTGTGCAGTCCCATTCTGAACAGCGGTATCTAATGCATCAAAGTAGCCAATACCCGGCTCCAGCGCACAAACGGTTCGGTCATTGAACATTCCTTCATCGATCCATACGCCGAAATAAGATACTTGCTCGAGAGGCCAGCACAGCCGCAAATAATTGCTGCTATCTAGCCCATGCAAAGCCGCACACCCTTCAGGAGCTTGGCCGGGATAATAAAATTTTCTGCCGTCACCGGTTACTTCCGGCCGCAATCGGCTTTGGCCAGCGAACTCGTAGCTTTGGCCCGCAACGAGCTGATTGCCGCCATATACGCATAGCAATTGCTGCATCTCGGAAGGAAGAACAATCTCTGTCGGCTCGTCTATCGCGAACTGGGGATGCGCAGCCCATAAAAAAGCTTGCGGCTTCTCCCCTTCGTTGCGAACCTCGTAGGTTAGCCTGATGCTACCATCTTCCATGAATGTAATCTCTCGGCTAAATAGAAACGGCAACGCCGCGCCTTTAACCTTACACGCAACGGAATTCCCGCCGCTTCGCTCATAAGACCATGGCAGCGACCATACTTCGCCATGATCGGGAAGCATCGCCCCGCCCTCGGTAACGCAGCTGTTTATCGTGGGGAAGCACTCATCCCAGCCGCTCATATCCCAGTTCGTGAAAGACGATCCATAGACAGGTGGAAGAAGCGGCCTGCTTCCCGAATCAATCAGCCATTCTTTGCCCGATGGCTTATAAACCAGCGAAACAAGCTTTGCGCCTAATTCGGGAATAAGCTCCAGCCGCACTAATGCATTCTCCATCACAACAGAAGCAATTCCTTTGTACGAAGCATCAAAAATCTGTGTCCCATCCGTTTTCATAAACGTTTGCTCCTTACTCCGCGAGCAGCTTCACGCGAACTAGGCTGCTTGCATAATCCCCGGATAACCCAAGTGGAATGCCGATATTCATCAGATTGGAACCATGTCGTACGATGCCGTGTCCGTTCTCGGACAACACTTCATATGTTCTGCCAGGCTCCAAGCCCTGCAGCTTCAGCCTCATTTCCTGATAGCCGAAATACTGCGCTTGCTGGAACGCGAAGACAACTGCCTCCTGCTTATCCCTGCTCACATACTGGCAGGCAGCTATATTTCCGTCCGCAAATGAAGCCAAACGGTACAAGCTGCCTTCTGTTACGGTGGATCTGATTTGCTTATAAAGTGCGATATACTGGCTGGCTTCCGCCGCCTCCTCTTCCGTCCAGCAGCTAATGTTGGCGCCAATTCCTAAGCCGCCCATCATCGCGCTATGGAAACGGAAGGACAGCGGCAGCCTTCTTCCGTTCAAGCCATGCGGGGATTCCGTGACCCAGCACATCATAACCGAAGGGCTGTAAGCAAAGCTGAATCCTTCTTGTATCGACAAGCGATCGCGGGCATCCGTATTATCGCTAACCCATGCCTGATCCGCATAACGAAGAATGCCTAGATCGATTCGTGCTCCGCCGCCCGCGCAGGTCTCGAGCTCCACGTGGGGAAAGCTCCTTCTCAGCTCTGCCCAAATCTCGTACAAGCTCTCGACATGCTTGTTCCACACCGATTCGCCCAGCTGCTCATGCAGCGGCAGCGCGCCAGGCTCCGTTACGGTTCGGTTCATATCCCATTTGATGAACGAAATATCGTATGTGCCGAGCAGCTCCTTCATGAAGCCGAGGACGAATAACTTTACTTCCGGCTTGCCGAGGTTAAGCAGCAGTTGATTGCGCAGCAGCGTGCCCTCGCGTGTCGGGAATTGATACGCCCAATCCGAATGCTTGCGGTACAGCTCGCTGTCAGGATTGACGGACTCGGGCTCGACCCAAATACCGAACTCCATGCCAAGGTCCTTCACTTCATCGATAAGCTCCTGCAGGCCATTCGGGAATTTCTCTGGATTCACCTGCCAATCGCCCAGCCCAGCTCTGTCGCTGTTCCGTCCTCCGAACCAGCCGTCATCCACAACAAATCGCTCGACGCCTATTGCCGCTGCCCGCTTCGCGAGCTCCTTCTGTCCTTGAACAGTTACGGCGAATTCCGTTGCTTCCCACGAATTATACAAAACCTTGCGAATACGGGAGCCCGGAAGAACACATTCGCTTTGGTAACGGTGCAGCTTTCTGCTCATGTCGCCGAATCCGTCTGAGGCGAACCCGCCAACGAACACCGGCGATTGGTAAGCAGAGCCGGGAGCAAGCGTGAAGGCGCCGTCAAAGTCGTTAATCCCGCCGCTCACCCGAGCGCGTCCGAAGTTAGACTTCTCAACGACCATTTTCCAATTGCCGCTCCAAGCTAACGCCCCGAACCATACGCTGCCGGAGCGTTCATCCGCTTTCCCGCTATCGATGGCAAACCAAGGATTGGCGCTGGCTCCGGTAAACCCTCGGCGGGATTCCAGCACCTTCTTGCCCTCGGTCAACCGGTCCCTGCGCAGCTGGAATTCCCCTGCCCAGCGGCCGCTAACATGCGTAAGCCGATAATCCGGCATGGCTGGCATGGACCAAGCTGCGGCAAGCGCCTGCTCGACAACGACAGCCGAAGCCTCCTCATTGCGAATGCAGACGCTTCGCTCGATTACGTCATATTCAGGAAAAACCTTGTAGCGAAGTTCGACCTTCAGCGCGTAATGCATATCTGCCAAGGCAATGATCAGCTCATTGTCATGAACGATCGCATAGCTCTTATATACAAGCTTCAAATCGCGAACGCCGTCTGCGAACCTCACCTTTAGGCAAGGCTCGGAGTAATGGCTTCCGCCCCAGCCGCCGTACTCCTCCATGTCCCGTTCGATGCTGGCATCAAAGGAGCTATGCCCCCAGCCTTTCAGCAGATCGGCGGTCTCCGATGCTTCTACCGGCTCACCCCAGTACAGGCTTTGGGGGTTTCCTTTCTCATTGATGCCGAAAATATAGGATGAGCGGTTTGTGCGAATGTCGAAGATCTTCGATGCTTCCAAATAAGTAATGGGCAAAATAAACACTCCTTCTGTTTATGCTCTGTTGAATGCTAGCCTTTGACGGCGCCAGCGGCAATGCCTTTGATGATGTATTTTTGCATGAACAAGAAAAAAACGATGATCGGAACCATGCCCATAACGGCGTATGCAAACGCTAGGTTTAGATCGCTGCTGTACTGCCCGAAGAAAAAATACTGCTGCAGCGGAATGGTCCGGTAAGACGCATCCTGTAAAAACAAGAGCGGCAGCAAAAAGTCATTCCATATATAGAGCGCATTCAGAACTAGCACCGTTGCCGTTACCGGCTTCAGCAGCGGCAGAATAATGCGGAAGAATATGCCCGGTGTCGAGCAGCCGTCGATGGTAGCCGCCTCCTCGATTTCCCTCGATATCGCCCTGATGAAGCCGGTATAGAACAGCACGCCCATCTGGATGCCTGCTCCGCCGTAAATGAGAATAATTCCCCAATGCGTATCGATCATATGGAGCGTTTTGCCAAGCTTATAGATCGGCAGCATCGTAATTTGGAAAGGAACCATCATCCCCGCGAGGAAGAGAACGAAAAACATCTGATAAAATTTTTTATTCCGCCTCGCGATCGAATAACCGGCCATTGCCGAAATCGTCACGATTAACCCGATAGCCACAACGGTAATAATCAAGCTGTTCATAAAAGCGGTCGGATAATGGGATGTATCCCACGCGTGCGCGAAGTTGGCCAAATCGAGCTTTGCCGGCAGCGCATAGAAAGCGTCATACGTTTCTTGGGGCGATTTGAACGCCATCAGCACCGCCACGTAGAAGGGAAACAGAAAGACAATTGCCAATACCGAAACGAGTATAAATACGGAAACATGCCTGACCTTCCTCATACCTCCACCTCTCTTCTTCTAAACACGGAGAGCTGAATGAGCGTCACGATGACAAGAACGACGAAAAAGATCATCGATAGCGCCATGCCGTAGCCCCCCTTATAGGAAGCAAAGGAGCTGCTGTAAATATAAGTGGACATAACCTCGGTAGCGAAGGCCGGCCCGCCATGCGTCGTTACAAACACCAGATCGAACACCTTTAGAGCACCCGTCAACGTAAGCACCATATTGATGGTGAAGGACGGGGCAAGCAGCGGAAGCACGATATGCCACAGCGTTTTGGACGTTCCCGCTCCGTCTATTCTTGCGCTCTCGACAATTTCCTGCGGAATGCCCTGCAGTCCCGCGATATATATAATCATAGGCGCGCCGATACCCTGCCAGACCGCAATGACGATGACGCCAAACAGCGCATAGCTGGGGTTGCCGAGCGGGCTTGTCACATTGTCAAAGCCGAAGAAGCTGAACAATTTGGGGAGACCTGTGCTGTAGTTGTAGCTCCATATAAAGCCCGAAAGCACGATAGAAATGACACTTGGCAAAAAGAATACGGTACGAAATACATTTCTAAATTTCAGATAAGAATCCAGCAGCAAGGCAAACAATAAGGATAAAACGTTCACGACCACCGTTAGAATAATTGCGTATTTAAACGTATTGATTAAAGCCATCCACAAATCATCATCCGTCAGCGCATTTTTGTAATTGCCCCATCCGATATAGCGAAGCGACTGGGAAACGCCGTCCCAATCGGTGAAAGAGTATCTGATTCCCATGCCGAGCGGAACAAGCAGCGCCAAAGCAAATAAACAAAAGCCAGGCATCAGAAACAGCACGTACCAAAATTCATTTTTTACCGTCCGTTTGAAAACGCTCATCGCTGCTCCTCTCCAAAAATACGGCCTAGCGGGAAATAGGCGCCCGCTAAGCCATGTTTTTGCATCCGTGAAGTTATTTATGATTTTTGGCGATCCAATCATCCATCTCCGCAATAATTTTGTCCGGCGTTGTTTTGCCGAAGAAGTATTTTTGCAGCTGCTGGCTGAATTGCGTTGACCAGTCAAGCGTCGTGTTCGCGAAATAAATTTGCGAGTCATACGTCAAGCCTTGATCGAAGTATGGCTGCAATTCATCCATCGCCGGCGCGATGCTTGTCGTAGAGCCCTTTACGTAGCTGAGCGACTTGATATTATTTACCCAAGCGTCTCCGCCCTGCTTGCTTGCCATGAACGCCATGAATTTCAAAGCGGCTTCTTTGTGCGGCGTATTGCTTGCTACGGCCAGTGATGCATCCGGATTAAATTCAAGCTTGTTTAATGCCGGATCGTTGCTGAACGGATACGGGAAATAGCCAAGGTCGTTATTATAAAAATCCGGATTTTTCTTCTCGATATCAAGGAGCGGCCACGTACCCATGTACATCATGCCGACTTCGCCTTTGGAGAAAAGATCCACCGCGCCGTTATAATCTACGCCCAGCTGATCCTTATTGCCAAGCTCGAACAGCTTCTTAGCGCGCTCTATGGTTACTTGGACTGCCGGGTTATCCGCGAATTTCGCTTGGCCGACCTCTAGCTTTTGGAAGAAGTCCGTTTGCCCCTCTTCAAGCGCCGTTAAGCTCGGAAGATCGCGAGTCGCCCACATGCCAAGCGTCCAGCCGTCCTTCCAGCCAAGCGCGAACGGCGTTTTCCCAGCAGCCTTGATTTGGTTGGCCGCATCCAGCAGGGCATCGTATGTTTTTGGAATTTCGAGCCCTAAATCTTTAAATATCTTCTTGTTGTAAAATACGGCAATCGGTCCGCCGTTTATCGGCATAACGAAATTTTTGCCGTCCGTCGCTTGCCCTTTCAGCACGCTTTCATCGAAGCTCGATAGAAACGGCTGTCCAGTCAGGTCCATGATATACCCGCCGTCCGAGAACAGCTTCGCTTGGCCGCCGGAGTTGAGCGTGAACACGTCGATAATGTCTCCGCCTGCCAGCTTCGTTTTGATCAGCGTATAATAATCGTCGTATTTGACCGGCTGAACCTCAACCTTGATGTTCGGATTCTCGTTCTCGAACTGCTCGACGATCTTGGCTACCCCGTCCGTCACGTCGCTCTTAAAGTGCATGAAGGAAATGGTCACGGGCTTCTCTTCCACGGGAGCCTGCGTTGCTTCTGTCTCCTCCGCCCCGTTATTGCCTGCCTCTTCCGTGGCTGCAGGCGCGCCGTTATTGCCGCCGCAGGCAGCCAGAAGCAGCATCAGCATGGCAAGGCAAATGCTTACGTATACTCTTTTGTTCATTCTAATTCCCCTTTGCGAAATATGGAGTGGCGAACGAATATGCTTCGCTCTACGTCTATCATAGAACCCGACAGCCCAAACGGTAATTTAAAAAATTGTGCACCTTATGTTCAATTTTTTAGACTGGGCTTTCTTGATCCAAGCTCGCTTCCCTATACTCGGAAGGCGTCTGGCCTTTCATTTTTTTGAAAACCTGGCTGAAATAACGCTGGTTCTCATACCCGGTCAGCTCCGCGATTTCAACGATTTTACGATCAGAGCCGCTTAGCAGCTCGCATGCCTTCTCTATTCTTTTACGGCTAATATACTCGATGAAGTTTTCGCCTGTAACCGATTTGAAGAGCTTGCTTAAATAGCTCGGATCGATATGAAACCTCGTAGCCACATCGACCAAGCTCAAATCCTCAAAATAATGCTCATCGAGAAACACGGCAATATCGCGAATAGACTGATCCGTTTCCGATTTCTCTTGGCTGAGCGCTAAGCTGTCGATGAATAAGGCCGTGCTGGCAAGCCAGCTGCCCAGCTCATTGCCATCGAGAATATGGGCTATTGCTTTCGGCTCTAAGAATGCAGGACGTGTCAAGGCTGCGCTTGAAGAGACGCTTAGCAGCTCAGCCAGAAGCGTAAGCTCCCTATGAACCTCGCGTATCGTTATATCCGGCAACTGCTTAATTTTGTTCGCTAAGCTCTCCACTATGCGTTTCATATCCTTGCCGCTGCGTGAAGCCAGTGCCTGATTGAACGCCTTCGCCTCGAAGGTATTAAACAAACCTCCGGCAGCGTCGATCCGGCTAGCTTCCTGCTCGCAGATGCACAGTCCTGCGGCATGGAAGCCATTTGCGAGCAATGCGCCATGCGCCGATTCGAAAGCCGCAGGGAGCTGCTCCAGCTTGGCGCCTATCTTGCATAGCCCAACAAGCACGTCGGCCGCGTACATCCTCTTCATCGCTGCCTGAAACCGATCAAGCAAGCTCATAATTTGAGCACGGTCATAGGCTGACTCAGGGAAAGCAAGCACGATCCGTTCCCGGTTATCCGTCTTGAACACGAGAGGCGAATCCGCGCTTAGAAGCTCATGCCAAACGTTCTCCACGCTGAACATCAATAGGTCCGCGTTGCCATGGAATTTAATGTCTGCAATCGGCCTATATTGCCGCAGCGAAACGAGCGCGACACAGAAACGGTCCTGCGCGTATGGAACGCCCAGCCTCTCCGCCTGCTCATAAATGTCGGCTACATTATGAATGCGGCCGCTCGCTATATGCTGAAGGAATGCTTCCCGCTTCAGGCTCTGAACATCCTCGGCATGTTTTTTCTGCTCCAGCAGGCTGGACTCGTTTTGAATGGCCTCGATCGCTTTCGCCATCGCTTCACGCAAATCCGCTGCCGAAACGGGCTTTAGCACATATTCGCAGGCACGGTAAGTGAGCGCCGCTTTTAAATACTCGAACTCCGAATACCCGCTAATCACAATCACTTTGATCTCGTTATATTCTCGGTGCAGCCTGGCCAGAAACTCCTGCCCGTTCATCACCGGCATATTCATATCCGTCACAACGATATGCGGCTTGCTGATCCTAATAAGCGCCAGCGCCTCCTCCCCATGCCTCGCTTCCGCGATGACTTCAAGCCGCGGCGCAAGCTCGCTTATCATTTTTCCGATCGCTTTCCTTCCCCACGGCTCATCGTCAACTACCATCACCTTATACATCTATAAGCTCCTTCTTTCTATCCGGTATAATGATAACGATTTCGGTACCCGCTCCTAATCGGCTGTTGATTTCTAGCCCGTAGGCAGGACCATACACGAGCTTCAGCCTCTCATGCACATTTTTCAGCCCGATGGACACGCCGTCGAACAGTTCCTTCGATTTATATTTGAGGTCCGACCTTAAAGACTCTAATTTGCTTGGTTCCATGCCAGGTCCGTTGTCCTGCACGGTTAGGATAAAATTCCCCGTCTTGCAGGCTGCGCCAATCCGGATCAGAAGCTCCTTCTGATCGTCTTTCACTAGGCCGTGCACAATGACATTCTCAATAATCGGCTGCAGCACGAACCGAATAATTGTCATATCCATTAGCTCCTCCTGCACATCAATCTCCAGCTCGATCGCATTCTCGAAGCGGAGCTGCTGAATATACAAATAATTATTCGCATGCACGAGCTCCATCCGTAGCGTCGATTCCATATTTCCTTCGTAGAAGCTGTAGCGAAACAGATCGCCTAACGCGCGGCACATTTCATGAATCTCGTAGTCGCCCATCAGCACGGCTTTGCCGCCAATCGTCTGCAGCGTATTGTAGAGGAAATGCGGATTAATCTGCATTTGCAGCGCCATAATATGCGCTTCCTTATTCCGCAGCTGCATTTCGTATTCGGTTTCAATCATCGTTCGGATCTTGTCCGTCATGAAATTAAAGCTGCGAGTCAGCTCCGATATGTCGTCGCGCCAAAGCGTCGGCTGTTTGACGGTAATTTGAAAATTGCCGTTCCTGACCGCCTTCATCGCTTTCCCTAGCAGAAAGAGCGGCTTCGTTATGTATTGCTGCGACAGCAGCGACAGCAAGAAAATGAACAGCAGCACAAGCACGAGTGCGCTGACCGTAATGTTCATGAGCTGTTTCCGGCTGTGCTCAAGCTCCGTATTCGGATATACGATCGATAATCTTATATTTCCGTTATTTATAAAGGAGGTGTTGATGAGCAAGCTCTTGTTCTCGGAGAAACGCAGATTATGCTTCTCTTTCCCAACGGGCAAAGTCAGCGGCTCATACGGATCAATGGCTGAAGCGTAACGGTCTGTTGTTTGATAGAACGGTTCGCCGTGCCTATTCTGCAAAATAATTTCATTCGGCTCGTAATTATAGGTTTTAATGATTTTATCGATCTCTTTGCTTTGGATATAAAATATTAGCGTTCCTGTTTTCGTTCGGTAGAACGGATCATAAATCGTTACTCCATAGACGAACAACCGCTGCTGCAGCGCAGCATCCGTGTAATTGAACATCAAGGAATGCTGGTACGGCAAATCCAGCAGTTCATCGAAATAAGGCGTATTCTCCCCAAGGCGTATATTGTCGTAGCTGGCCGCCCGCGACCAATTGTCGGCTAGCTTATTGTCTTTGCCGTAAATCATCACCTTAATGATATTCTCGTTCCTGCTCTCGACCAGCCGGTAATAATTGCTCAACGAGTCCTTCAGAAATAAAAATTCTTCGCTATTGTAATCAATGCCGTGCTCCATTAGGTTCATAATCCGTTGGAAGCCGTAAACCTGCAGTGCGGAAGCCGATAAATTCTGAAAGTATTTGTCCAGGTAGTCCGACACGTAGTCCGCATTCTGGTCAGAGCTCCGATACATGGTCCGCTCCAGGGAACGGGCATTGGTATCATAGAACAAATAAGAGAGAATAAGCAGCGGAATGAGAGATATGATTACGGTGCTCCATACGATCTTTGTCTTGATGCTGCGATTAAGCAGGAACCTGAGCATAAGTCTACCTCCATAAAGTCAATTCACACTTCTCTCTACGACAGCCGCTGCCCGAATCCCTTTATCCAAACAGGAAAAAGCGGACGTCCCGCAGCCGATTTCGCAGCTAGGACCGTCCACCTCTTGCCTTTATTTATAAATGGTAAAGATTAAATCGCGATTTCCGCTGCTTTCGGTTGACCAAGTCGAGCCGCCATTCGTGGAAAGTCTAGCGAAGCCGCCGGCGTAAGGATTCGCGTCGCTATACGCAAAACCGTACTTATTGCTTGTTGAGCTGTCGTCGAGCGTTTCCGGCGAGCGCAGCACGAGCCCGTATTTCTTCGTCGTATCCAGCCCCGTCAACCGCGGATAAACGGCATACGGCGTAGCAGCCCCAGGAATATTACTCGGATGCAGAGCGGCGCTGAACAGCGTCTGCACCGGGTTATTGCTTGCATCCAATAACACAATGTCGAGATACAAGTTATCCTCCGGCAATTTGTTCACATAGTTCTCGTACAGATAAACATCCATTCTCGGTAAGCTCGATTGCGTAAGGGTGAAAGTTTGCATCCGCTGAATCGAAGCGCGGATATCCGAATAGGTCGAATACGCTGATCCGCTGTTGTCCTGGTCGATCCGGCTTCCGGTATTGCCAGCTACGTTATAAACCTCGATTTCCTGAATGGACGGAATGAACCTTGCGGTCTTCACGTATAATCGGAGCTTCGATGTGGAGACAGTCGGGAAGTTGAATACTCTGCGGTCACCGACCGTAAAGTTCTGACTGAGATTCACATAGCTCGAACCATTCCAATATTGAAGCGCATACGTTTCGATCTGGAAGCTCTGGCTTCCAGATCCGTATTCGCTGACGACGACGCGGTTCACGTTTGTGGCAGACCCCAGATTAACCTCTAGCCACTGATTGCTGGATGTTCCGTTCTCGGCACTCCATCTTGTGCTTAGACTGCCATCGATCGCTTTGGATGCCTCATATCCAGCTCCGGCAGTCCAAGTGGACGATGCCGTCGCCGTTTTTCCGAGCGCTAGATTCGTCGGCGCCGTTGGAAGCGATGAGGCATTGGCCGATATCCGGATAATGATCGATTCGCCAGGCTTCAACGTCCTGGAGAAGCTGCCCGTGTACGTCCCGAGCTTCGTCTGGCTGTAGATTTCGGTCAAGGTAAACGCCCTGCTTGGGCTTAACCCAAGATCACTGAATGAAAGCGTAACGGGAGCAGTGTTGTTCATATCCCAATTCGAAAGCCCGACAATACGGTCTCCGTTCGTGTCCGTTAAGTAGATCGCGCTTGGCGAATGCTCGAGCTTATGATAGAAATTAGTCATTTTGACCGGCTTTGCGGCGTTTCCTTTTTTGACTAGATCCAGAATGCCCTCGTTTTGCAGAATAGCCATCCTGTCCTCCGAAATAAACGGTACATTGTCTCCAACTAGCCAATGTCCGCCTCCGAGCGCGATCGCCGTAGAGAGCAGCGTGCCTTCGTTAAGCGTCACTTTATTGAACCCGTCAATCACGCTTTCCGGGAAAATCATATCCACGTCGTTATAGGCATACAACGTTCCGTTCGTCCACCAGGATGCTGCCGCGTTGAACGCCTGCCGCTCTATGCCCGGATAGGACTCAAGCCCAATAGTCGTATCGACGCCAGTCCTTCTGCCATGAGCGTAACCGCCCGGTAGCAGCGGAGCGATCGATTCATTGATATAGATGTCCTGAGGAGCAGCCAGCAGCGTATCGCGCATGAGCTCCATCCCGATTCGATATGCTTGCATTCCGTTTTTCGTCGTGTCGTAAAACTTCCCGTCATACATGCCGAGGTCGATGAAATCAAGCTTTACGTAATCAAATCCCGGTGCTACATGGTAATTGTCCATGACCCACTGGATATAGGCTCTCCCACCTGGATGCGTCGCATCGACGATATACGTGTTGATATACGATTTGATCGGGCTGCCGCTCGCATCCTTCAGCGCGATATTGCCGAATGTGTAGGAGGTGCCCGGTACCGTAGCGGCTAAGTCGTCGAAGATCGCGAACGGTGCCGAGTAGGTGCCTGCTTTCATTCCCTTCCCGTGCACATAGTCCACGAAATCCTCTAGGTTCTGCAAATCGGTTGCGCCTTCCACGCCTTGGTAGCAGCAATCCAGATTCATGTAGTTGTAGCCAAGCGATTTCAGATGCTCTTCGAAATAATCGGTCATCGGCAGCATCGCGTCAGCTGTTGGATACGTGTAATAGGCATACCAAGTATTGAAGCCGATTGGCACATCGTCGGCCCAGTCCAGCTTCGGCTCGGCAACGGCATACATCTCGCCGAATTGCTCAAGTCCCGCTTGGTAATCAGAGAAATAGCCCAAGAAAAATTGATCGCTGGATACGGAGGTTCCGCTCTGCTGACCTCCGGCATTGTAGACAGAGAAGCCGGTTAAGCTGCCGTTAGCCGTGCTCGCCTGCCGCAAGTATTGCATGCTCTTCCACTTGAAGGTCGTCGCGGCGCCCGCAATGAAACCGTGCTTGTTCGTGTTGTCGAACATCGAAGCGACCCAGTAGCTTGTCCCGTTAAATGCGCCCCAGGTTTCTCCAGCCCCATAAGGCCTGTCATTCCCATTCTGGCTATTGCCGAAGTCATTGACAGGCGCCACCCCGAAATCGTAATTGTTCGTATAAGGCGTTGTATAAATGCGTTTATCCGATCCCGCACCGATATCCAAATTGGCGGATGCAATCGGCTCCATAAAGTTTATCGTTTGGCTTACGGACTTGTTCACCGTCATGCCTGCAAGCACGAATGACCGGTTCTCGTACATTTTGATCGTCAGAGTAATAGTGGAGCCAGACGCCAGCGTATTCGTAATCGTCAGCTGCTTGCCGCCTGTCCCGTATCCGTCAGCGCCAATTGATGCCCAGCTGGCTGAGCGAGTTCCAGCATCGTAAGAGCTGATGCGGCTTGTGCTGCCTACCACCCCATAATCCGAATAGAAGTCCGACATAATGACCGTGCTGCCGGATTTGAAATCTCCTCGCCCGTCAGACAAATCGTACGTAATCGCAAGCTCCCCATTGGTAGCGGTTACAACACTGCCTGACTGAGAAATGACAACCGCCGCTGCCGAGACAGCCGCACCGAACGGAATACTTCCCGCCGCCAATAGCATAAACGCAAGCATGACCTGCAAACCTCTTCTTATTCCCTGCTTCATTCCTTATTTCCCTCCCCATGGATGGATAGACGGACATTCGATATGCCCTTAGCTCTATCTTGCCTTTAGAGAGCGCTTCCAACAATGCAATATTTTGTGCATCCACCGTTTAAAATTTTGTAATAGGCACAAAAACAAATCCCCTTCGCCAAGGCGAAGGGGACGGCATGTTATTGGCCTAATAAAATTTTGGCATAAGGAGAATCGATCGGAATCATAATGACCGGCTCATTCTTAAGCGTGGTCGTGTAGCTTTCAAGCGTCCGATAGAAATTGTAGAACTGCGGATCGCTGCCGTATGCTTTGTTATAGATAACGGCAGCTTCGCGCTCGCCCTCCGCGACGATTTTTTTGGCGTCAGCCTGCGCCTGCGCAAGCAGCTCAGTCGCGGTACGGTCCGCTTTGGACGTAATTTTGCGCGACTCCTCATCACCCTCGGACAAGTACCTTGCCGCAATGGACTGACGGTCGGAGATCATGCGGTTGTATACACTCTGCTTGTTCTCCTCCGGCAAGTCGGTACGCTTGATGCGGACGTCAATGACTTCGATGCCGTAGTTGTCTCTGGTCAAAGCCGTCACGACATCTTTGGTAATCTCGTCATTGATATTGCCCCGCGCCGTGTTCTCGCTGATAATATTGTCGTAATTGACCTCGGACAGCTTACGCCTAACCGAGTTGTACACGGCCTCGTCGATCCGCTGAATGCCTCCGCTTACCGATTGCACCGTTCTCAAAAACTGCGATGCGTTCGTAATGCGCCAAACGGTATAGTTATCTACAACGATTGGCTTCTGGTCCTTTGTCAGTATGGTCGTCGGGCTGCTCTCATAGGTCATTTGATATTTCGGCAGCGTCGATACGTTTTCAATGAACGGCAGCTTGAACTTCAGGCCTGGATCGGGAACGGCTCGCATCGCTTCTCCGAACCGAAGCACAACCTTGTATTCGCCTTCCTTCACGATAAACATGGAGCCTGAGCCTAGAATAACAACGACTAGCGCAATAATGACCGTTATCCAATGGTTTCTTTTCATTGCGCATCACCTCCTTTTGGAGCTTCCGAAGCAGGCGGCGTTGTGGCAGGCGGCGTAACCGTGCTGCCGCTGCCGCTTTTCAGCAGCTCATTCAAAGGCAGGTAGTTGACGGTATCGCTGTTTGAATTCGTAATGAAAATTTTGGCGCTCGGCAATATTTTCTCGAGCGTCTCCAGCACCAAACGGCTTTGGGTAACGTTCGGGTTGTTTTTGTACTCGCCGAATATCGCGTTGAATTTGGCAACATCGCCCTCCGCGTTCAGGATACGCGATTTCTTCTGGCCTTCCGCGTTCTCAAGCAGAGCCTGCGCTTCACCGCGCGCTTTCGGTATGCGGTCGTTCTCATACTTCGCGGCATTGTTGATCTTGGTGTTCTTTTCCTCGCGCGCATTCGTTACTTCGCGGAAAGCTTCCGCTACCTGGCCGCTCGGAGGCTCGATGTCCTGAAATTTAATATCGATAATTTGAATGCCTGTTTTATACTTGGCCTGCAGCTCGATCAGCTTCTCCCGAACCTTATCTTGAATGACCGTTTTACCGTCGGTAATCGCATAATCAAGCTTCTCCGAACCGATTACGGCACGGATCGAAGAGCTAGCCGCATTGCGCAAAAACTGCTCTGCATCCGAGATATTGTATAAGTAATCATGAATATTGCTAATTTTCCACTGCACGACCGCATCTGCCGACACGATATTCTCATCGCCCGTAATCATCATCGCTTCCTCATCCACCGGAATGGATTCCGAGCCCTCTTGGCGGTAGCCGATATGAATGCGCTGAGTCAGCTCCGCCGGAACGGTTATGACCTGCTGAATCGGATAAGGCCATTTGAAATGCAGCCCCGCTGAGGTTTCGTTGGAATACTTCCCGAACGTAAGAATGGCTGCCCTCTCCTGCTCCTGTACCGTGTAGAAGGAAGTTGATCCTACATAAATAACAACGACTGCGGCTGCTGCGCCGAATATAATTTTCTTTAATGTACCCGGTTTCAGCTCTGGCGGCCGCCGTCCGCCGCCCATGCTATGATTCTGCGGCTGGTTCTGGTTCTGATCCATGAAGCTCAATGACATCTCTCCCCTTTCAAGCATCTCTTAGATATGCGATCAGAAATCGCTATAGGGGATAATACGGGAAAGTAAGCCAAAGGTCACGGATTTTTCGCAAATTGTTTGGTTTTTATGAATAAATAATCATTTCTCTTCGTTTTTCTACGATTTAAGCAGCTTATCCTTCGATTAAGCTTGTTTAAACAGCAGCAGCCTCGACTCGGCAGGCGCCAGCTCGTTGCCATGCTCGCCGCTTCCCGCTTCCAGATTAAGCTCTTGCCCGCTCCACAAATCCCGAACAACTATCCCCTTAGAGGAATCTATGCCAAGTCTTGCAAATGATGCAAGGATTGTGCATCCCGTATCTCCGTCAAAGTTGAAAGCAGCCGCATATACACCGTTCTCGGTATGGAGCACGAATACATTCTCGCCCTTGCTGCCGCTTCTTCCCTCAACGGGCTTAAAGGTTTGCCCCCTGCGCGCAAGTGCCATAACCTCGCGGTTCGTCATCCATGCCTTCGCCCGGCGCGCAGCCTCCGGCTCGCGGTAATCATCGCCGAGCAGCAGGGAGGTGCCTGCAATTACGGCACTGTTCAAGCGGCTTCTGCCCTCGTGCTCGGTAGTTGCGCGCTGGTTGTCGCTCTTGTACAGTACCACGTGATCCGGGTCGTTGTACCGATAGAGGTTGTCATTAATCCACCATCCGTAAGTTAGCGCATTAAGCATATATTCGGTATCGCTAATCATTCCGAAAGCGTCGCAGGATACGCGGCGGCTGTGCGCATAGCCATGCGGAAACAGCGGTGCAATGGACAAATTGATCAGGAATGGACGACCAACCCGCTCTGGGGCAAGCGTATCCCTAACAAGCGCCATCCCTATGTTATAGGCCTGAATGCCCGTCCGCACGCTCTCATCATGGAAGACCCCTTCCATCGCGCCATGCGTCAGGAAGTCGAGCTTCACATAGTCGAATCCGAGCTCCACGAAGCTGTCCAGACTTCTCTTGATCCGCTCCTGCGCTTCCGGATGCGTCGGATCGATCGGGAACGCGCCATCCAGCTTCGGAAGCGGCAGCCCCGCCTGATCCTTAATGAGAATATCGCGGTAGAGCACACGGCCATCCGTCCCTTCCACAGGTGAATCCGGGTTGCTTCCCCAGAATGCGAACGGCGTGTAGTAGATGCCTGGCTTCTGACCGTTCCCCTTCACCCTTCGAACGGCATCCTTTAGCTGCTCTTCGGGCAGGCTGTTCCAGAACGCATCAAAATTCACGTACAAGCTGTCGCTATCGTCGGCGAAGCCGTTCTGCTGCAGCTCCTTGGCAAAGAAATCGGAGGTATGCGTGTACACCTCGTAATCCAGCTTGCTCATTACGGCCGACCAGCTGTTCCAGCCCATCGGAATGCCGCCTTCCCATGGTAGTGCAGGTGTAAGCACAGCATTCGCCTTGCCGTATTGCTCAAGCCCGTCGCGATAATCGGCGAATGCACCTACGAAGATCGTCGGCGAAACGATGCTTTTCCCGCGAAGAGCCCCGTGCGCCAATGTGTCTCTCGTCTGCATGTCGGCTGCGCCGCCAAAGACGCGCAGCCGTCCGACCGCTTCTGCAAAGGTGCCTTCCACGACGATACCTGTTTTCCAGCTGTCATGCGTAACCGATCCAATGACAAAACCGTTCCTGCTCTGCGAACGGTAAATCGCCGTCGTCTCGTAGCTCTGCACGCTGCATGGAATCGCGTGGGAAGCAAAGCGCACCCATTTATCGTTATCGAAGGGAATGAACAGCGTTCTGATTTCCTCAACCGGTCCCGTGCTATCGCCGAATTCGGCTACGCTTCCATCATTCAAATACGCGGCAAGCGGTGTCAGTTCATTCGTCTCCCATTCGAATTCGCTTTCGGCCTCAAGCTCTGTCAGCAAATACGGCAGCTGCTCGTACATCCGGAAATGCTGGCGCAGCGTCGGCTTGCCAAGCTCCTCATGTTCAAAGCTCCAGCGCAAGCCTTTGCCAAACCCGTCCTCGATTGGTTGAATCTTGGACTCTTGAACGAGGTGCTTGCTGTAATAGGCAGTACGCAGCTGCGCCAGCCCGTAGCGTGCTTCTGCATAAAGGCCGCTCAAGGCTTCGCCGCTGCTCCAGCGCAGAGTCAGCTCGCCGCTCGCTAGGTTTGCGGTTGCCTGAATGACCTCATTAGCCACAATAAATTCGCCTTGTCCGTGCTCGATTTTGAATGTTCCGATTTCCATCTTCGTCAGCTCCTCTAATATAATGAAAGGAGGCCGGCTGAGCCGGCCCCCTTTGCGCCGTTTGGATTATTTCCAAAGCTCCACGCGTTCTTTGTAGTTTGTCGTAAAGATGGCTTCAACCTTCTCGTCGCCAGCTGCTTTCATATCGCTCAGCATTTTGTCATAGATCGTTCCTGCATCCTCAGCTGTCTTAGCCATAATCGCTTTCGTCAATGCTTGTTTCGTAATGTCGTTCACCTTCTGCTCATTCAATGCTTCAGGTGTTCCGCCCTGCGGCCCCAATGCGTCGTAGAGGACGGTATCGTAAACGGAATCAGACAAGTTCTTGATAGCCATTTGGTCCACAACTCCGCGCTCGTAGCGGCCAGCAAGGTCATAAGGCGTGCCGTCTGTGCCTTTGCCGTTCTTGATAAACCAAGTCCATTTGCGGATACCAGTAGACTTCGCATAGTTGTTGAAATCATTTTTGAAGCCTGCGAGCACCTCAGGACGCGGCGTGCGTTTGCCATCCTTCATATCCCAGTGAACGCCTTCGACGCCCCACATCAAGAGGTACTGCCCTTCCTCGCTAGCAAGGAAGTTCATAAATTTCATCGTGCGCTCTGGATTTTTGTTTTTCTTCGTAATTGTAATCGCGTCCCAGCCCAGCGAGCTGCGTCCGCCGTACGTCGTTTTGCCCGGATCTACGCCATCGGCAACCACTTTATACGGGAATAGCTGCGACTGCTCGCCGCGATCCTTCAATAAGATCGTATTGGCCGCGCCTGGATCCCAGTAGGAGCCGGTCGTTGAGAAAACGTTGCCCGTAGCGAGCTTTTGCTCCCATACTTGCTTCTTGTTAATCGCCCATTCCTTGTCGAGCAGGCCGCTGCGGTACAAGTCATTCATATACATAACCATATCGCGGTATTTAGGATCTTTGACATCAAATTGGATTTGGCCATTGTTTTCGTAGAATTGCTTCAGGCCAAACATCCCCTTGAACGTACCGAACGATCCGCCAAAGTTTTCGCCATCCATCGTAAGCGCTGTCGTTTCCTTGCCTTCGATCGTCGGATATTTTGCTTTAAAATCTTGCAGCAGCTGTTTGAACTCGGAAGCGGTGAACGGCACGCCGCCCTCAGCCTTATCCGGTGCAAGCTCCTTCAAAATATCTTTACGGATATTGAAGCTGTAAACCGGTTCATTTTCCACGCCGTACCAATTGGAGAGGTAGTAGTTTTTCCCGTCCTTGTAGCGTGTTTTGTTCAATACATCGCCATACATCGTCGTTACGTCAGGGCCATACTCATCGATAAGATCATTTAATGGGATAATGGCGCCTGATTCGATATATTTGTTAACGAGATCGCTTCTACGGTCAAACAAGATCATGTCCGGCAAATCGTCGCTCGCCAGCATCAGGTTAAGCTTCTCCGCCGGATTGCCCGTCGGCTGCTGGATTTCAACCGTAATGCCCGTACGCTTCGTAATTTCCTCCGCTACGGCATTGCTGAATTTATCGCCTGTATTTTTATCGAAAAAAGTAATGGTCAACGGCTCATTATCGCCTGCTTCCCCAGAAGTGCCATTCTCTGCGGCAGGAGAATTGCCGTTATTTTTTGAGTTATTATTGGAGCCGCAAGCGGATAACACCGAAATCACAACGATAACGCTTAGAAACATCACTAGCCATTTTTTCATTTTCATCGTATAAATCCCCCTTGTTCGTGATCTTATTATAGTACATTTTCAATCAAAAACATTGCGCCTGAGCGATCGCATCACCTCCACTAATAGCGCTTCGCAGGACTAGCTCTTAACAGCGCCCAGCGTCATGCCTTTCACGAAATACTTTTGAAGGAATGGATAAACCATCAGGATCGGCAGCGTTGCAACCATCGTCGCGGCCATCCGAATCGTATCCGGCGATACCGCCATCCGCTTGGATGCATCGGCAAGCTGCTGCGCATCGCCAACCATGGCTCCCGTCTGATATTGATTCAAAATTTTAACGAGCACCGCCTGCAGCGTTTTCAGATCTGAGCTGTAGGTGAAGACATAGGAATCGAACCATGAATTCCAGTGCATGATCGCCGTGAACATCCCGATGGTTGCAAGCACGGGCGTCGTCAGCGGCAAAATGATTTTAAAGAAAATTTGCATGTAATTGGCGCCATCCATTTTGGCCGACTCGTCGAGCTCCTGAGGAAGCTGCTGCATGAAGGTCCGCACGATAATCATATAGAAGACGTTCATCATGCTTGGCAATATAAAGACCATAAAATTGTCGATCAGGTGCAGGCTCTTAAGCACCATGTAATAAGGAATCAGCCCGCCGCCAAAATACATCGTAAATACAAAGTACAAGGACCAGAAACGATTGCCGACCAGCTCTTTCTTGCTGAGCGAGAAGGCCAGCATGCTGATGACGACGACTGCCAGCGGCGTACCGACGACCGTTCGCAGCACGGTTACTTTAATGGCCGTCCAGATCTCGCTGTCGGATAAAATTTGCTTATAGCTCGCCAAGCTGAAATCTCTCGGCCACAGATACAAATTGCCTCGCAGCGTATCCTCGGCGCTATTCAATGAAATAATGAAAATATTCCAGAACGGATAGAAGGTTACGATAAATACGGCGATGATGAATAAGTAAACGCCGGACATAAACAGAAAGTCATTTTTGGACTTGATCATAGCGTGATCTCCTCTTTCTTTTTTACTAGAACAACGACTGCTCATTCATTTTTTTGGCCATCGTATTGACGCTTAAGACCAGGATGAAAGCGACGACCGATTTGAACAAACCGACAGCTGCACCGTAAGAGAACATCCCGTTTTGCAAACCGTATTTATACGTGTACGTATCGATAACTTCGGAATATTGGAGCACGGTATTGTTTTGCAGCAAAAATTGCTGGTCGAAGCCTGCGTTCAAAATGCCTCCAACAGCCAGAATAGCCAGAATAATAACCGTAGGCTTGATCGATGGCAACGTGATATGAAGAATCTGCTTTAGCCGGCTTGCTCCGTCAACCTTCGCGACTTCATATAGCTCCGGGTTAATAGCCGATATGGCTGCCAAGTACATAATGGCGTTAAAGCCCATATCCTTCCACGTATTCGATATCGCGATAATCCACCAGAACAAAGGTCCCTTCTGCATAAACTGAATCGGTTCATCAATAAACCCGAGACCTGTAAGAATATTGTTGAGGACGCCTCCGGAGGAGAGCACCGTAATGATGATGTTGGCTGCGATAACCCATGAAATAAAGTGAGGCATGTAGGATACCGTTTGAAAGGTTTTCTTGAACCAGCCGTTCCTCAGCTCGTTGATCATCAGTGCCAGAATGATTGGCATCGGGAAGCCGAACAGCAAGGATAGGAAGCTTTGCGCCAGCGTATTTCGCATAACCCGGTAGAAGTCACCGTTCGTAAAGAAATAATTGAACCATTCCAGACCGACAAATTCTGTCGTGAAAAACTGTCCGAAAAACGAACCGCCGCCCGGAGAGTAATTAATAAATGCCATGTACAAACCGAACATCGGAACGTACGAGAACAACAGCGTGACGATTAAGGCCGGCAGCATGAGCACGTATAACAGCCGCTGCTCCTTCAGTCTCGCCCATACACTAGTCTTACTTATGCCGCGTTTCCCTTTAGGGGGTACGGATTTGCTTGGTTCCGCTTTCATTATTGATTCCATGTGATAGCCTCCTGCCAGTCTTGCGTTGCTTTGTGTTTTCATTATAGGTCTGGCTGGCGGCTCATTCTATACAAGCATTTACCGATTCGTAACCCAAAGCGACACACTTCCAAATGCTCCATTGTTGAAATGCGTCATAGCGGATAAACTAGTTAAACATCCCGTTACATGAGATAAAGGTGGGGACAGGCATGTTTAGTATTTTATTAGTGGATGATGAAGCGATAGAGCTCGAGACGATTGAGCATTACGTCCCGTGGGACAAAATCGGCATTACCGTGGCGGGTACCGCACGCAACGGCAAAGAAGCGCTTGGCAAGCTGGCCGAGCTGAAGCCCGATATGATTCTGACGGATGTCCGCATGCCGATCATGGACGGTCTTGAGTTTGGCAGAAGGGCGAAGCAAATCGACAAAAACGTCAAGATCATCTATTTAAGCGGCCACAATGAGTTTCAATATATTAAGGCAGCGCTCAACATTGAGGCTACAGGCTACTTATTGAAGCCGATTGATATGGAGGAGCTGCTTGCCCTTCTTGAGAAGGTGAAGAAAAAGTGCGAAGAGGATCAATTGGCGGATCAAAGCGGGGATTGGGTTCGCGAAAAGCTGATGATGCGTATGATCAGCGAGCCGGATCCGGCTGCCCGGTCGGAATGGATCAGGAGGTGGGAGCAAAGCGCGGCAGACTTTGTGCATGGCAGGCCGTTTACAGCAGCCTATGTGACCTTTGACTCGTCTGCGGCCTATCCCGCCCCTCTACCGTCTGCAGCTGTACCCGCCGACCGAACCGAATTCGTTCGGGCCTTTGCCAGGCAATCATGGGCATCCTTTACGATCGTGGAAGCTGCGCCGCATGCGCTGTTTATTCTTCATCAATGGAAGGAAGAACAACGCACACCGGAATTGAACGCTGGCTTCTGGGACAGCTTCCAAGCGCAGCTGTCCGTCTCCCTCGGCTTTGAGGTCACGATTGGCTTGTCTTCGCCGCAGATCGAGCTTGATCGGATTTGGGATGCGTATGTGCAAGCCCGCTCCTGCAATGAAGAGAAATTCTACCGAACGGGCGGTGGCATCATCATCCCTGAAGATCTTAAACCGACCGTGCAAACCGATGAGGATGTCGAACAGACCTCCGCGAAGCTGGCTTCTTTTATTCAAGCTGACGACATGGAACAAATTCGTATAGAGCTTGACTCTTTATTTGCACGCGTTCAAAAAGAACGGATGGATCGAAATTTTGCTATCCGTGCAGTTATTCGTTTGTTAACCGCTTTGGAGCAGCATTTCTCCATGCTGCTTGCAGGCTCGCTTAAGGAGCTGCTGCTGGCGGATCATTGGAAAGCGATATCAATGATGCCCTCTGCGGCGCATATCCAGGCCTATGTTCTTCATTTCTGCGATGAGATGAGAAAGGCCTCCAGTGAAAGGGAGATTGATCGCAATCAAGCGATCGCCGAGCAAATCGTCAGGATCATCGCCGAACGGCATCACTTGCCGCTAACGGTCGAAGAGATTGCCAAGGAGGTATATCTCTCACCGAACTATATCCGCACGATTTTCAAAGAAAAAATGGGCGAAACCATTCTTGATTATTTGACAAAGGTCAGGATTAATCACGCTGCCGAGCTGCTGAAGGATAAAGCGCTAAAGGTGCGCGAGGTGGCCCATAACGTCGGATATGAGAATGTCTCCTATTTCTGTTCGGTTTTCTACAAGCATAAGGGCAGTACCCCAAACGAATTTCGGAAAATGTATTTTTAGGCTGGAGTGAGCAACCATGAAACGTCTAACGGGCTGGATGACCAAGCCCTTTAATAATTTACGGCTGAGAGAAAAGCTATTTCTCATGTTTTTACTCGGTGCGATCATTCCCTTGCTCTTTTTTGTTTCCTATTCCTATCAAACGGTCAAAAGCGAGCTTTCTGACCAGATGTACACGAATTCCGTATCGTCAGTCGCCCAGATCAACTCAAACTTAGAGAACAAGCTGGATACCTACACGAAGCTTTCGGCGACGCTGTATTTAAACAGTACGCTCCGTGCCTATTTGACCAACGATTATTCGATGGACCCTTCTTTGTACGTGGATGCCTATCAATATATTAACAGCACCTTCTCCAACATGCTGACAACCAATCCGGATATTAAATCGATTTCGGTCTATATTAACAACGACTCGCTTCCAACGGACGATATCTATATCCGAAGAATGGATGACGAATTCCGCAAATCGAGCATTTACCGTTCGCTGCTCAACACCTATGGAAACGTACGGTTCATATCCACGCCGCCAGTCATCGACCAGCCGTCGATGTTCACGCTCTCGCGCATGCTGAATATCGGCAAGCTCGATACGGTATACGGCATTTTAACGATCAACATCCTGGAATCGGATATTTTCCGTTTGATGGAGAAAGAGTCTACGGACAAAACCGTGCTGATCGTTAACGAGCGAGGCATTATTATGTCCACGAAGGACAAAAAAATGCTGAACCGTCCTTTGCAGCAGTTTATAACGACTGACTTTCCGGATGGTGAGGAAGGCCGCTTTGACAGCACCTTTAACGGCGAGAAAATGCTAGTCGTCTACAACACGACCAAGTTCGGCTGGAAAAGCGTCTCACTCGTTCCCTATAGCAGCTTCCTATCCAAAGCCAACAAAACGGCAAAGCGGATACTGGTCTATGCGCTAATCAGCTTCAGCGTCATGGCACTCCTTATCTATGTCACAGCCAGATTGTTCACCAAGCGCGTAGAATATTTAGTCGGCATCATCCGCCGCATCGAACGGGAAGAATTCGAGCATATCGACATTCGTCCGCTCGGACGCGACGAGATTGGACAGCTCGGGAACGTACTTCGCAAAATGTCCCAGCGGCTGAGCAATCTTATCTCTGATGTCTACAAGAAGGAAATCGATAAAAAAGAAGCGGAAATGAATGTGCTGCAAGCCCAGATTAATCCGCATTTCCTATACAACACGCTCGCTTCCATTTCATCGCTTGCCATCCGCAATTCAGATCCAAGAATGAATAAAATGGTTACCGATCTGGCTAAGTTTTACCGCATCTCCTTGAACAAAGGGAAAAACGAAATCTCGATCCACGAGGAAGTGCAGCTTACCCGTTATTACGTCGCGATCCAGCAGGTTCGATTCGCCGAGCTTATTCGCGTTCATTATCAGATCGACGAATCCGTCTTGCCCTGCCCGATCGTCAAGCTGACGCTCCAGCCCTTCGTAGAAAATGCGATGAACCATGCCATTTGGGACGATAAGCTCGGCATCAGCATTATGATCAAAGCGTACCGGGAAGGCCCGGATATCATCCTCAAGGTCATTGATGACGGGATGGGCATGCGCATGCAGGCATGCGCTCCGCAGGAGTTTCCGGCAAGGGGCGACGCGTTATCGGGCTACGGCATCCGCAATGTCGACAACCGAATCAAGCTGCTGTACGGCGATTCCTACGGCGTTTCGATATACAGCAGGCTTGGCATCGGCACTACTGTAACGATCCGGATTCCAGGGCGGTAGGCATGGATGCGATGATCAAAATGACCAAAATGACCAAAGAACCCCCTTCGGCTGCTTATGCCGAAAGGGGTTCTTCGTTTAATGGCGGCGTACGATTCTTGCTACTTCACCGTAATTTTGAATAGCTTGGACTGCGCACCAAGCAAATCTACTTGCAATGATCCCGTCGCTTGAGTGGTTTCGTTGGTCCAAAGATCCGTCACCTTTGCTTTCGCTGCATGCGGCAGGCCGGCATGCGCGAAATCAACGGTTTTGACGGCTGCTTCATTCGTAAAGTTAAATACGGCGACATAATAGTCCTTGCCGTCCTTCAAGACGAATACATCTGCAGATGCCGTTCCTGTATTGCCTTCGACCGGTTTAAAGGCTTTGCCCTTCAGCGCAACCTCGTTCACCTGCTTATTCGTCAGCAGCTGCTTCATCAGCTCCTGTGCCGCCGGATCGTTAACGTCATCCGAGTTCATGAATACCGTACCCGAAATGACGGCCGAGTTAACCCTACTCTGCGATGCCGCATACGAGCCGCCTTTCACAAGGGTCATATAATCCGGATCGGTGTATGGATAGATCGTGCCGTTCTGCCACCAGCCGTAAGTCAAATTGTTCAACTGGTATTCGGTTCTGCCAAGCGTACCGTCGATATCGCAGGATATCCGCCTAGCATGCGCGTATTGGCTTGGGAATAACGGCGCGATCGATGCGCTGATAAACATTTTACCGCCTATCGACTTGTTCATATACGCCATGCCTTGATTATAAGCTTGAATGCCTGTCTGTACCTTCGGATCATAATGAACGCCTTCGAATGAGCCATGGCTCAAGAAATCAATCTTGATATATTCGAAGCCGTAATCTAGGAAACGCTTGAAGTAATAATCCATTCTTTGCTTCGCGCCCGGATGGGTCGGATCAACGGCGTAGGCGCCGTCCACTTTAGGAAGCGGATTGCCGCTGGCGTCCCGCAGTATAATATCGCCATACGTATATTTCCCGTTCGTGCCCTCTACGGGCTGCTCCATATTTTCTCCCCAATACACGAATGGTCCGTAGTAAATGCCTGCTTTCTGACCATTTTTGTTAATCACCTTTACAGCCTGTTTCAGCTGCTGCTCGGATAGATTGTCCCAGTAGGAGTCCATATTAATATACACATTGCCTTTGTTTGCAAAAGAGGATTTCTGCATATTTTTCTTAAAAAAGTCGGAAACGGCTACGACTTTGTCATAGCTCAGGCTGCTCTCGTAAGCGCCCCAGCTGTTCCAGCCTACGGGCACGCCTTTCGGAACGCCATGCTTAAAGGAAAGCGGCGGCGCCACGACCGCATTCGCTTCCCCGAAGCTCTCGAGACCATCGCGGTAATCCGCATAGTAGCCTACCAGAATTTGCGGCGATGTCAGGGTCGTGCCCGTTATTTTCCCATGCGGAAGCGTATCATGCGTCGAGCTTGGCGAAGTAAAGCCGCCGTATACCTTCAGCTTGTTCAAGCGGTCATTCGAACCGCTCCAAGACACGCCTGTTTTCCACTGGTCATGTGTTACCGAGCCGATGACCAAACCTCCGCGGCTCGTATTGTCATAAATCGCGGTCAGCTCGGAGCTGATATAATTATTCGTGTTCAAATTCGTGTTGATCGTTCGGGCTTGGTACCTGGACCAAGCATCGTTATCGAATGGAGCAACCAGCACGCGGTTGTCGCCGTAGCTGCCGATATCGATTCCCCCAGCTGCATTTAGCACGAGTGGAGACATTTCATTCGTGGTTAACGTCTGCTCCCCATTCACTTGCTGGCTAATCAGAAAATAAGGCTTTCCTTCATAGATCTGATACACCTGCTTCATCGTCGGCAGTCCGCTTTGACGGTTCTCAATCGTCACTCGTACGCCTTTGCCATGACCATCCTTGATCTTCTCTACACTTTTCATGGTGAATATATGCTCTGCGTATTTTTTGCTATCAAGCTGCGAATCTAGTTGAATGCTGCTGTATATGCCCTTGGCAACCGTCTTGCCGTTCCAATCGTAAGCAGCAAGCCCGGAATCGGTATTATACGTAACTTGATAGATGCCGTTCGACAGCGTCAACCCTGTCTTGTGCTGCGCTACTTTTATCGAACCGAATTTGGCTGCGGCAACCTGCGCTCCAATATTATCGATTCCATCCACGTCATCCGGATTTTCTCCCGGCGCCTCTGAACGAATGAGCTCGATTTTGTCCACATCCGGCGACCATCCGCCGTTGTCGTCAAACGTGATCGTATTGCTGCCTGCCTGCAGCTTCACTTCCATTGTGAATAAGCCCAGGGTGTCCCAGCTCGCTGTTGCCGGCAGCGAGTAAGGCTCAGGCTCGCCATCGTTCACTTTAATCGATACCGAACGGGGATCCCCGGAAATATAGCTGACCGCCAGCGTATAATTCCCTTCGGACTCCGCTTCTATTTGATTGAATTGCAGCTTGGAGCCGCCCCAAATATCGCCCACCTTTAGATTGCCGGAGCATGCCGTTTCCGCTTTACAAGCTCGGATACCTGCATTTCCCGATAACGTATTCAGGCTGGACTCCGCCTCATACGCTTGTCCGCTGCCCAGTGGAGGCTCATTCGGATCCGTTCCGGGTTCAGAAGCCTGCAGCTCGATGAGGTCAATATCCGGCGAGTAGCCGCCTTCGTCATCGAATAGGATTGTATTTGCGCCTTGCGCAAGCTCAATCTCCAGCTCATAAGTGCCGAGCGTGTTCCAATCCGCTGTTTTGGGCAGCGCATAGAGATCGCTTGGTCCGCCGTTTACGCGAACGGCAAACGATCTCGGATCGCCAGATATGTAATGCACCGTCATTTTATAAACACCTGCGGCCGCTACATTTACATCATTGAACCGAAGCGTTGAGCCGCCCCATAGGCTTCCAACCAGTTGATTGCCTGAGCAGCCGTCTGCCGCCTCGCATGATTTCACCTCTGCCTTGCCGGTAAGCGTGTTGCTTGCTGCCTCTGCTTCAAAGGCATAGACCGTTTCGTTCGCAGCCGTTCCGTCTGCTTCTGCAATCGCCATTGGAGCAAAAACAGCGGTTTGAAACAGGAGCAGCCATGCCACAAGCATGCCAACGCCTCTTCCATATTTCACTTTGTTCATCATTTATTCCTCCTCTTCGTTCTAATTTATAAAGCGCTTACTTTTCTAAGTGTAAAGCTGCGGCCTCTGCCGTACTAGCCAAGAATGTTACGATTCGTACTCGAAAATAACATACTTTACTTCCTCCGCGATAATTGCACAGCGCAATAAAAAGCCTTTAACGCCGCTTTTATGCGGAATTAAAGGCTGAACAGTACGGCTATTGGGGCAGCTCTCTACATGTAGGGCAGCATACAGATGGCATGTATCCCTTTATTCGGACCCTATGCCGAATATATTGGACGTTTCGCTCAAATCTGCGCCATTCGCAGAGACTGAGCTAACGAAATGCGAATAACGAGTTTTTTCATGCGGCTGCGAAGCTGCTCTGGCGTTTCGATCAGAAACGCCTCCTGCTGGCTAATTTCCAATAAGGCCGATTGGGAAGYAGCGGCCGCAGCGGCATCGTCTTGCAGTAGATAATGCGCAACCTGATAGGCATACGGCTCCAACGCTCTCAGCTTTTGCAATCTTTGTTGAAAAGAAAAAACATTTGTCATCGTACTCTCCGATATCCTTAGTCTTAGAGCTTGCGTTCAATTACTACATTATTCAAATGAAGCCTTCTCTTCATTTCCTCGTCCGTCTGCCCATTCCCGCTTGCTTGTACGGCGAACCCCTCGAACAGCAGCTTGCCGTCTTCAAGCCGAAGCACTGCAGCTCCCTTCACGCCCGCCTTCTCTAATCCAAGATATGCTCGATCCCTTTGAATCTGCACGGATTGGATCTCATCCACGCCAAGCTGCTTCGCGGTTACTGTGGCATATGCGCGCTTTCTCGCTTTCGTCTTCGTATGATACAAAGACAGGACCACCTCGTCCGGTGCAATTTCCGCATAATAAAATTGATCCTGCTGCAAGCTGTAAGTAAAAAATTCGCCGATGTCAGGCCCCCACAACGTCTCGCTTAATTCGGACAGCTTCCCTGTCCGATAGGAATAGGCATAATTCTTTCGGTTAAGCGCCTCGCTGCCTTCGCTGTACGTAAAATAAATGATATCGCTCGGTCTGCTCACGCTCTCGTTAGCGATCAAGCTCAGATCATAATCCGCTGCCGTGCTCTTTAGCTGGCTTTTCAAATCAATCCGGCGAAGCTGCTTACCCGTACCGCTATCAAAGGCGTATACCACTAAATTGGATGCATGGCTTTCATATTTATGGAATAGAATATGCACCTCGTTATCTATGCGCTGTACGTTCATGATGTTATAGATCTGTTCCGGCTCATCGAGCGCAATCGACTTGAACGTGGCGACTTTCCCCGTTGCCTCGTCGAGCATGGACAGCTCCAGCTTGGCGTAAGGCGCATTCGTATGACGCGTGCTTGTGGACAACTTGGCATAAATCACCATTTCCGCGTCTCGGTAAAAGCGGCCGCTATTATTTTTGCCTCGCATAAAGGCTTTATGATCCTTCAGTAGCTGCTGTATGTTTAGATCATGATAAAACCATTTACCTGCATTCGCCATGCGTTCTCTTAAATGCAGATTCTTACCCAAGTACTTACTGCCTTCCGTGGTTACGTCTAAAGGCTCTGACCGCATCGCTCCATAATGGGAGCCTGACAGCACGACCGCCGCGCCTTCCTTGGCATCGCCTTGGACGGTTTCGATAATATATTCGGGCAAATGGTCCCGAATGCCTATCAAGTAATAAGTGCCGATACCGCCCGCTGCAAGCAGAACGATCAGTATGGAAAACCAGTAACGCCTCATGTACATTCTCCTTACACCGTAATCTTTTTGGCGATCAGTCTCATGCCAAGCCACACGGATGCGCTGGCTACGAGCAAGAATAGCAGCAATAACATCAGGTAGATTTCCGTAGGATACAAATAAATGACGCTCTCATTAGTGCCAAATAACAGCATCGGAGACGCCACTAACAACCCGCAGCCTGACAAATACAGCAGCCCATACAAAATGCCCAGTCGGCGATAGCTGCGTTCCAGCAAAATGGCCGTAAACACAGCGGCTACAACGACTGCCCCTGCGCCGTACATATAAAAAAACTGCTCGAACTGGCGAGGGATAAGCTCGACTAGCGCTTGATTGCTGCTAATGATATCAATGATATGGGAGTCAGCCCTCAGCTCTGCAGGCACGACAAGCCTGATGACAAGCTCATGTACAGGGAGCATTGCGAGCTGGAAACCGACAATCGACAAAACGAACAGCAGCAACGCGGTTATTTTTGCCAGATAAATATTTCGCCTTGCCGTTGGAAGCATTAGCAATCGATAAATAAAGGCATTACGTCCGATCCAATCCCGATACCATATAAAGAAAACATACAATGAGAGCACGGAAATACAAAGCAGCACCGGTATGATAAACCACATTTGCGTATTAAACATGGCCCATTCAAACGTAATTCGAAGAGGGATCGACGAGAAATAAGTACCCGCTTCCGGATGCTCGCCCCGCAAATCGCTAAGCGCCCTCTTCAGTGTCCAGATTAAAGCGCTCATCTGGCAAAGCGCCGTTACCCCTATTAATACCATGAGTACGATGCGAAAGCGGTAAATCTCCATATGGACCAGCTTTAAATAACGGATCATGCCCCGTACACCTCTCTCATGACATCAATGACTGATTTTCCTTTCTCGCTGCGCATCTCCTCGCAATGAAACGAAAGGTTTACCTTGCCATCCTTCAATAAAACCGCTTTGTCAATGAGATGCTCCATTTCCCCGATTTCATGCGTCGTAAGCAGGACGCCGCGATGCTCCATCAAATCACTGGTGAACACCTCCGTAATGGCTTCCCTGCTGAACAGATCAATGCCGGAGAACGGTTCGTCCAGCAGCAGATAATCGGAATCCTGAGCAAAACCGAGCAATAAATTAAACTTAGCCGCCATTCCTTTCGACAGGCTGCCGATTCTCGCCGAATGCTCCAGCCGGAAAAACCGCATCAGCTCGTCTGCCCGTTTCTCATTCCAGCTTTCATAGAAATCAGCCATAAACCGGAGCGCCTCCGACAGCCTCATGCCGGAGGGCATCGTCAAATGATCCGGCACAAAAGCGATCTTCTCATACAGCTTCGGCTCCAACGCTTGTCCGTCTATTCGAATCGTCCCGGCAGTTAACGGAGCCAGCCCCATGATCAACTTCAGAATAGTCGACTTTCCTGCCCCGTTCACGCCGATAAGACAGGTGAGCTCTCCCTTCTCTGCCGTGAAGGAAACATTATTCAGCACATCTCTGCCGCGGTAACGTTTACGGATACCGGTTGCCTCAATCACTTCTTTTCCCCCTCTTCCCTGAAATGGCGCTCTACCAGCAGCAGCAGCTCTTCGATCGGGACATCGATATTTTTCACTTTTCCCCAGAAATCCCGAACCGCGTCGCCAAGCAGCTCCTCTCGTATTTGGTTCAATACTCGCGTGTCGCTCGTAATCCTGCTGGGAGAATTGCCCTCCGTTATAATCAATTGCTGATCCTCCATTTCCTTATAAGCTTTCTGCACCGTATTCGGGTTTATCTTCATGAATGCGCCAAGCTCTCTTCGTGATGGAATGATCTGCCCCGCCGTGGAGCGGCCTGTTGCAATTCGCTCCTTGAAATGTCTGACTACCTGCATGTACACGGGGTCCCTATTGTTGAAAGCGACTTCCGTCCAGCCTTCGATTGTGTTCATCGCATTCCCTCTCATCCCGAACATTTGTGCGTACCAATCAATTAATACATCATAAGTGTATTATGTGCGTAATACGCTTATGTGTCAATCCCTTCCAAATATTCAATCTAGCTGGATCAAAACAACAGTCTTCCGATGGCTCGTCCCCGCTTCAAAGAAAAGAACAGCGGAACAATAAGGTTTCCCTCTGTTCCGCTGTTCTCCTATCGGATATGCCAGCCGCTTACTCCTTGCTTGCCCGCAGCATCTCTCCCATCGCGCCGATGCTGCCGAGCGTATCCACCGCTCGTGTTGGGATGAATATTTTGTTAGCTGGCCCTTTGGCTATCTCCGCAAGCGCTTCTAGCGATCGGTACGTGAGAATATTATCGTCCAAGCCGGCTGAACGAATAAGCTCAATTCGGCTTTTTTCTGCCTCCGCGATCGATTGGATCGCCTTCGCCTCGCCTAACGCCTCAAGCTCCTGTGCATGCCGTTGCCCTTCTGCTTGGCGAATACGCGCCTCCTTATCCCCTTCCGCTTTCAAAATTTTGCTTTGCTTGTCTCCCTCCGCGCGCAGGATCATGTCCTGCTTCGCCGCTTCCGCATCAAGCACCATTGCCCGCTTGCTTCGCTCGGCTTTCATTTGTTTATCCATCGCATCCTGAATATCAACCGGCGGCTGAATATCGATCACCTCTACCCGCTCGATGCGCACGCCCCATTTCTCCGTCGCTTCATCGAGTGCAATCCGAATGTCCGACGATATTTTTTCCCGTCCGGACAACGTCTCATCCAGCTCCATTTTACCGATAATTTGCCGCATAGTCGCCGTACTGATGTTGCGCACACCGTACACGTAATCGGAGATGCCGTATGTAGCCTGCTCAGGGCCCGTCACCTGATAGAAAATGATCGTGTCGATTTTCACCTGAACGTTATCCTTCGTAATGACCGTTTGCGGCGGTACATTAGCTTGCTGAATGCGCAGGTCATGATACGTGCGTACATGATCGATAATCGGGATCAGAATATTGACACCTGGCGTCAGGAGGCGATTGAACTTCCCGAGGCGTTCCACAACGCCTATCCTTTGCTGCGGTACGATTTTGACCGATAAAGCCACAAATACAATGACGATAACCAATAATATAATCGCTACGATAATACCCATATGCCGCTAACCTCCCCATTTTTGCACATGAAGCACCGCGCTCCCGCGACTCACAACAACAACCGTTTCGCCCTTTTCCAGCCTTACCGTCGACAGCGCGCTCCATGTTTCGTTGCCTACCTTCACGATGCCCGGCGAATCGGCTCCCACGGCCTCCAGCACAAGCCCGTGCTTCCCGACCAAGTCGTCAACCGCATCCTTATACTCCGCCGCGGCATGAAAGCGACGAGTCAGCGGCTTCGTGAAGATCGTCAGCACGAGCACCACCACGCAGCCCGCCACCAGCTCAAGCACCAGCGATCCAGGCCAGATCCAATCGATAACCGCTGCTACTACGGCACCAATGCCCAGCCACAGCAAATAAAAAGTAAGCGTAAGCATTTCAACGACCAGCAAAATACCAGCAAGCACAAGCCAGATAGCCCATAGTTCCATGCCGTCACCGCCCTTCTTCCTTAATATATTCGCTTAGATCTATCCTATGATTAAGAAAACACTTGCCAAACCGATACTGAATATGTAGAATCATCAAGGGTCTTTTTTCAAACTACATATAATTGGAGGCAATTACATCATGAAAAATGCAATTGGGGTCCTTGATCGGCCGCCAGCGTTGCAAAGCTTTCTGCTCAGTTTACAGCATCTATTCGCCATGTTCGGCTCAACCGTGCTCGTTCCGAATATTCTCGGCGTCGATCCGGCGATCTGCTTGCTAATGAACGGAATCGGCACCTTGCTATACCTATGGATATGCCAGAATAAAATCCCGGCATACCTTGGCTCCAGCTTTGCGTTCCTTGCACCTGCTGGCGCTGTCATTGGCGATCATGCTGCCGGAGGCGGTAATTACGCAGCTGCGCTTGGCGGCTTTATTATATCCGGCGTAATTTTCACAATCGTTGCGCTCATTATCCAAGCTGCAGGCACGGGCTGGATTAACGTCGTATTTCCTCCGGCCGCCATGGGAGCCATTGTCGCGATTATCGGACTAGAGCTTATCCCTGTTGCCGCTCGCATGGCCGGCTGGATCATGCCGACAGATTTGGAGCCCGCTGCCGCTGCCTCGTGGGCCATGGATCCCCAAATCGTTACGCTCTCCACCGTAACGCTCGCCGTTACCGTGCTTGGCTCCGTGCTCTTCCGCGGCTTCATGCGCATCATTCCGATTCTAATTGGGATCGTTACCGGTTATGTGCTGGCTTATTTCATGGGCTTTACCGATTTCAGCAAGCTTGCGGAGAACGGCTTTATTCAATTGCCGCATTTCACCTTCCCTGCATTCGAGTGGACGGCGATCATCGCGATTGCGCCTGCTTCGCTAGTCGTAATCGCCGAACACATCGGTCACCTCGTCGTGACAGGCAACATCGTGGACAAGGATCTGTCCAAAGACCCAGGGCTGCATCGCTCCATGCTTGGGAACGGCATTTCCACCATCTTGTCGGGCTTCGCCGGCTCAACGCCTAATACGACCTACGGTGAAAATATCGGCGTACTCGCCATTACGAAGGTTTATTCCACGTTTGTAATCGGCGGCGCCGCGGTAATTGCGATCGTACTCTCATTCTCGGGCAAGTTCTCAGCCTTGATCTCCGGTATCCCCGCTCCTGTAATGGGAGGCGTATCGCTGCTGCTGTTCGGTGTTATCGCTGCATCAGGTTTCCGGATGCTGGTGGAATCCAAAGTCGATTACAGCAAGCCGACCAACTTGTTTCTAACGACTGTCGTGCTTGTAACGGGACTTAGCGGTGTTAAGCTTTCGATTGGCGACTTCTCCCTGACGGGCATGGCGCTTGCCACCGTTGTCGCGATTGTGCTCAGCCTGCTGTTCAAGCTGTTCGAAGTCATGAAGCTGTCCAATGACTTTGAATCTTCGGGTCATTAACAGAGCAAAGGGTGCCTGCATAACGTTGACGCGTTTGTGCTCAGCCAGTTGTTTAAGCTGTTCAGGTCATGAAGCTGTCCAATGACTTTGAATCCTCGGGTCATCAACAGAGCAAAGGGTGCCTGCATATTATGCAAGCACCCTTTGTTCATTAACGCGATATCCTCACACTTTGATCTGAGCCAATGCCAAATAATCGCTCAGCTCTTCCTCCGAAATCACCATTATGCCGTTCCTTTTTAGCAAAGCGGTCGTTACGCCGTTCCCAACTGCTCTTACTCCTTTGAATTCGCCATTGTAGATCATGGCGCTGCCGCAGGATGGACTGTATTCTTTCAGAACGACCACCACTGCTTTTACTTCCTTGGCTTTCTTAAGTGTCAAATGAGCACCGTTCACATAAAGCGCCGTAACATCCCGGCCCGATATTTCGAATACCTTAGCAGCACCATCAAGCACATCATCCCCATCGCCGCCTATGATCTCTGCCGGTTCTCTCGGCGTCGTAAAGCCTCCTAGCAATTCCGGGCATACCGAAACCGCTTTTTTCTGCTCCAGCAATTCCCGCACGGTTTCATTCAAGCTGTGCGTTCCGTTATATCTCACCTCGAATCCAGCGAGACAAGCACTTACGACGATCATAAACGACACCCCTGTTCTCGCTAGAATACGTTTCTTATTCCTACTTAGCATGATTATGCACGAAACCAATCGGCTGGTCACCATCTTTTTGTATAGCATTCACCGCTTTTACAGCGATAAATAATAGCCTTTCCAAATTGGTAAAAGCTTGCTTGTATTCTTCGGATTAACAATTGGGCGAACCAAACATGGACAGCTGCTTTCTCTTATCCATTACTATCCCATTTCTATCACATTACTATCTCCATGTTCTTTAAGCTGACACTCGCTATCTTGGACGAGCTACAAGATAGAATAGAACCATTTATTCGTTCAGGCCTATGCAAGCCAAAAAGAGATTTTTTATCCAATTATGAATAACTGCTAATTCATAGTCCTATATAAATGCTGTGTTTGCAAAGGTTAGGGATTAACAGCATACATAGCTACCCTTTTCCAGTTTCTATAAACAATAAGCACGCCCGTGTGCTTTCAGCTCCCCAAACCACGCCGATCGCGCGCTGTAAGAACCTATTTATGCTTACAGCCACTCGCACGCTTCTCACACTCGATTTTCCGAGGCTGTAAGCACGCCYGTGTGCTTTCAGCTCCTCAAACCCTGCCGCTCACACGCTGTAAGAACCTATTTGCTCTTACAGCCACTCACCCGTTTCTCACACTCGCTTTTCCGACGCTGYAAGCACGCCCGTGTGCTTTCAGCTCCTCAAACCCTGCCGCTCGCGCGCTGTAAGAACCTATTTRTGCTTACAGCCATCCGTCCGCTTCTCACGCTCGCCTTTCCGACGCTGWAAGCAYGCCCGTGTGCTTWCAGCTCCCCAAACCATGCCGCTCGCGCGCTGTAAGAACCTATTTGCGCTTACAGCCACTCGTCCGCTTCTCACACTCGCTTTTCCGASGCTGTAAGCACGCCCGTRTGCTTWCAGCTCCTCAAACCCTGCCGCTCGCGCGCTGTAAGAACCTATTTGCTCTTACAGCCACTCTCCCGCTTCTCGCTACTCGCTATTTCGACGAAATGCGCTAACAGCCACTCGCACGCTTCTCACGCTTGCTCTTACCACCACTCATACACCCGCTTCACTCTCTAACGATAAAAGTAACTATATTCTATTATACTTCTCACTATTTAATTAGGAGGTGTCACCACCAGCTTATCATTTCTTCTAGCCAGTTTTAATAAAATCACTCCAGCTTACTTCTGAAATCGGCCTCTGCGGCTTATCCTTTTTTCATCCTCGATGAAACCATCGCCTGTCCCGCATCATACGATAAGGAAAAGGAGTGAATCCCATGCCTGACTACCGCATAATTGTCGATCTTTCCGACCGGATGCTTCACCTGCTTGACAGCAATATCGTTATCCGCTCGTTTCCGGTAGGCATTGGACGAATGGTCACACAAACCCCTACTGGTGAATTTTTTATCATCAATAAGCAAGCCAACCCCGGCGGTCCGTTCGGCGCCTTCTGGATGGGACTCTCGAAGCCGCATTACGGCATACATGGCACCAATGATCCCGCATCCATCGGCCATTTGGTATCACATGGCTGCATTCGTATGTACAATGAGGATGTTGTCGCCCTCTCCAGAATCGTACCGATCAATACGCGTGTTACCATTAGGCCATAATTGATATTTCCACCCCAATAGACAAGATGATACACTAATGAGACAAAGCTAATTTTTGAAGCAAGGATGTGCCTGCCGTGTCAGATATTCATAGCCTCAACCTACGAGACCTCCCTCTCTACTTCACATACAAACGCCTAAACGATAAGGCTGACCATTATCAAGGGACTTTTCATGCCCACCAAGGCGTTGAAATATTAATCGTACACGAAGGCACAGGCACCCTCATCCTTGAACAAAAAAGCTATAAGCTTGCGCCGGGCATGTTATGCATATTCCAGCCTTATCAGCTTCACCATATTCAAGTCGATTTGAGCGAAAGCACACCTTTTATTCGTTCGATTGTACATTACGAGCCTACTTTATTCGAAGCATATATGGAGAAATGGCCTAATCTTCAAGCTTTCTATAAACATATTCATATGGGAAGCCTAGGAGAGCAATGCATGTATGATTCAGGGGCTGCGGGACCACTTGATAGCTTGCTCAGCAACTGGGAGCGGACTTTGCCGTTATTGCCTAAAAGCGATATCTACGAGGAATACTCCTTATTTCTAGTTGCCTTCCTTCGAATCTTCAAGCAGCTTTGGGAGCAGAAGCAGAAGCCTTCTGACTCCCAATCTGCTTCGAGAGTCCCTCACCAAGCAGAGAGAATATTAGAATGGCTCCAGGAGCATTACAAAGAGCCGCTGCGGCTGGAGCAAATCGCGAGCGAGCTGCACTTATCGCCCCACCATCTCTCTCATTTGTTCAAGGCGTGTACGGGGAGCAGCATATCCGACTACGTTTCCGCAAAAAAAATACAGCAAGCCATCCTGCTGCTAACCGCATCCGATTACTCCATCGCTCGCATTGGTGAAGAGATAGGACTAACAAATAGCTCTTATTTCTGCAAGTTATTCAAAACACAACTAGGTATCACTCCGCATCAATATCGAAAGCAATTCCGAAGCAAACGTTATCCGATGCCGCGTTAGCCTTGCGTCTTGTAATCGCTGCCTACAGTTATTGACATATCCGAGAAGCTCGCTATCGAGCCAGTTTTCTCATAGAAATGAGTGGCATTTGCTTGCATTCCGCTTCGTGAATAAAACGGATCGTCCGCCTGGATCGGGAAGGAGACAAGCTGCCTTGTACTTGCCGCTTTATAAATGCCTATTATGACTTCTAACGTTTGTCGCCCGCTTACGCCATCTATGAGCAGCGGAGTCCCGCTTTCGATAGCGGCAAGAACATTATCAATCTGCCCAGCATGCCCCTCAAAGATAACCTCAGGCAAAGTCTCGTATAGCTGCTCCAGCTCATCTTCAAGCAGCTTATTAGGATTAGGAAAGCCGTTCTCCCGCGAGGTAGACGCAACTACACGCCAAGGTGCCGATATACGTGCTTTCGTCCCTTGGAAAACAAGCTGCTGCTCCTCTCCATGATGCACGACCGAGCTCGTAACCTGAGCGAGAGCGCCTTCACCGTATCGCAAGATGCCGATCGACAAATCCTCTACCTCCGCATTGTCATGCACCGCGTTCGTCATAAATGCCTGCACCTCGGCTGGCCGACCCATCATCCATATCAATGCATCAATATGATGAACAGCATGGTTTAGCGTACAGCCGCCGCCTTCCTTCTCCCACGTTCCCCGCCACCACAAATCATAATAGCTGTGACCGCGCCACCAATGCGAATCAATCTGGGCATGCACAATTGTACCGGCTAATCCGCTATCGATCACCGATTTCAGCTTCATCATCGGTGACTTGAAGCGGTTCTGGGCAACGACCGACAGCAGCTTCCCGTTTTTTCGAGCTGCCTCGTTCATCGCATCACACTCCTCTAGCGACGAAGCCATCGGTTTCTCAACGAGAACGTGTACGCCTGCCTCAAGAAAAGCGACAGCAATCTCCGCATGGGTATAAGGCGGCGTGCAAATCGAAACCATATCCAACTCCTGCTGCAGAAGTTCCTTATAGTCAGAAACAGCCCGTGCGTCTAATTGATGCTGTATGATGCGATCCTCCGCTTTTTCCATATAAATATCACTGATGGCAACGACCTGACAGCGTTCCGGAAAATTCAAGTATGCCTCGATATGCGCATTCGATATAGCTCCTGATCCAATAATGGCTACTTTAAGCAAAGCTTCGACCTCCTTCAAGTTCTTGAGATCAGCTTACCAAGGAAGCGCTGCCAAATGTATGCATAGTTTGTGTAAAAATAACGCTACTTTGCGGTATCCAAGCGATTATCGATATTATTTGACCACATCAGCGTGAAATCAGCATATCCACGCAAAAAAGCGACTCTATGGCTAGAGTCGCAATGTTTATAAAGTATGGTGCGGTAGACAGGATTTGAACCTGCACGTCCATTGGACACTACCCCCTCAAGATAGCGTGTCTGCCGTTCCACCACTACCGCACATTTAAATGTTGAAGGTTCCCTTACTCCCGCTCTTGCAAGCTGAGTAAATGGTGAGCCATGAAGGACTCGAACCTTCGACACCCTGATTAAAAGTCAGGTGCTCTACCAACTGAGCTAATGGCTCTCACTGTGACGTGATCCGAGCTCATTAGAGCTGATACACATTGAGGATTATTGGTGACCCGTAGGGGACTCGAACCCCTGTTACCTCCGTGAAAGGGAGGTGTCTTAACCACTTGACCAACGGGCCATTCTTACAGATAACAAATGTTATCCGAGACAACAAAAATGATTATATCAGCTATTCAACTGAAGTACAAGCATTATTTTTCAACTGTTATTCCAAGCAATTAGATTAAGCTTCAATCGTCTCCGCTTTAAATACGTTATCCAGTTTATCTTCAGGAGTAAGTCTCTTTTTTAGCGGAACTTTAACATCTCTTCCGAGCTCCTTGAAGAACGTTTCTACGTCGCATTCAATTTTATCAACATAAACGGACAATACGCCTTTTTCAATAATGGCTTCATTGCCTTCTGCGGGAACGGTAACTTCAATGGAATATTTTTTCATCAAGGTATTGCTGTATCTCCCAAAAATCTCAAGCAATTCCTCGTTATTAAATTTCCCAATCGCCGCTTGACCCTTGTTCGTAAAGTTTAAGTTTATTTTCATGTTTACAGCTCCTCATCTCTAATGATGCATCTGTTTGGACGGTTCGAGTAACTTATAACGAAAAAACCACTCTCTAGTCAGATTTTATGATCTGAATATAAAGTGGCATCACCTATCAGAAAAGTGCTCATGCAATGACACCCTCTAAGTTCACCTATATACATCGGCAAGAAGTAAGTTATGGTGCGGTAGACAGGATTTGAACCTGCACGTCCATGGGACACTACCCCCTCAAGATAGCGTGTCTGCCGTTCCACCACTACCGCACATTTATATGTTGTTATCCTTCACTCACATTCGCTTAGTTGTACTAAGAAATGGTGAGCCATGAAGGACTCGAACCTTCGACACCCTGATTAAAAGTCAGGTGCTCTACCAACTGAGCTAATGGCTCTCGCTGTTATTTGCACTTGAACCCCTTAGAGCTCGTACACTTTGCAAAATTGGTGACCCGTAGGGGACTCGAACCCCTGTTACCTCCGTGAAAGGGAGGTGTCTTAACCACTTGACCAACGGGCCATTTATTCATTACTTTAATGCCATTACACAAAACCTGCAGCCTATGTGGCAAATAAAAAAGACCGGATGAACGGTCCTGCCGTTGCAAACTAATGTGAAAAATGGTGGCGGAGAGAGAGGGATTCGAACCCTCGCACCACTTACGCAGTCTAACCCCTTAGCAGAGGGTCCCCTTGAGCCACTTGGGTATCTCTCCAAATCTGGCTCCCCGAACAGGACTCGAACCTGTGACAACTCGATTAACAGTCGAGTGCTCTACCAACTGAGCTATCAGGGAAAAGTAAAAGTGACAAGTAATAATATATCATGTAGCATTTTGATTGTCAATCACTTTAAGCTTTAATTTTCCGCGGCATTTCCCGCAAGCGTATTTGGATGGATCAATCTTTCTCTTCCGCAAATACTCCATCCCGCATTTGATGCATACGAGCTTGTATCGAAACGGCTGCTGCTTCCGTTGTGCCCGTTCAGGAAGCGTCTGACAGTATCTAGAGCCCCCAACGTGAGCCAGCAAGGTTTTAAAATCCGGATCTCTATGCTGGTAGCCCCGCTTCATAATATGCAAATGATAATGGCATAGCTCATGCTTAATGATTTTTTCTGTTTCCTCGTGCCCGAATGCAACAAGCTGATGCGGACTGATCTCAATATTGTGCGAGCGCGTAAAGTAACGTCCGCCCGTTGCCTTCAAGCGGGCATTAAACGTCGCGTTATGCAGAAAAGGACGTCCGAAATAGGTGATCGATACTTGCTCAACCCATTGCTGCAAAGCCTCATTGTTCATCGATTATTCTCCCCCAACTACTTGAATTTTAAAGCCGTGATAGGCTACACTGTCAAGTAGGAATTATTAAATATGTCATAAATACGTACGGATGCATACCGAGGGGAGAACAACAACTATTATGGCAACGATGCGCTATGTCTTATTGAAACAAGAGGATACCGTTCTTTTTGTGGAAATGCCCGAATCGCACGCTTACCAGCTAAGCGCGCTTAACCTTCGTCTTCATAAGGAAATCGACAAGCTGACGGCTGAGCATGTTCCGGTCTTGCCTTACGCGATTGCGGAATGCAGCAATGTCGAGCTTCATGATTCGTCAATCCAAATTGTTTCCGGGCTTGATTACATTAATGGACTGGAGAAGGATTTTGCCGGCGTGCAAGAAAAGTCGTATCCGCTCATTTCGCTGCTGACAGAAATACGCGCTTTGCAGGCGCAACTCGAACAGTGGTATGAGGAGTACGAAGAGGAACAGAGCATTTAGGTTGGACCTGCACGGACACTCGCCCTCCCCCATATTGTAGTATTACAACAAGTTAGGCCCGGGAGGAGGACGATACGTATGCCACAGTGGCTGTGCAATCAACTCATGCGCGCTTTCCAGAAAAAGGATCGCAGACAAATAAAGCTGCTTAATGACTGCTGGTATTTCTACCGTAATAAACAAAGTCCGAAGGAAATCAGCAACGGCATCGAGATCCAATAAAGATCCATTTGAAGCACATAACTGCATACGATTCCTGTCATGAAGCAAGGGTATATGCGTCTGCAGTAAATATAAGTGAAGTTATACATGTGAGCGAATAACTGCTTATATTGTCAAAGCAAAACCGGCCTCAGCGCAATCGCTGGGCCGGTTTTTGTTTGCATAGCTCCTCTTGCAGCATTAAGCTTTGAAGGCGTTGTATGAAACGATGTCTTCAAGCGGCAAACGCGTCGTTGGATGTCCAGCAGCCGCAGCTTTTCCGATTGGCAGTACCAAGGTTGGCACGTAACGGTCCGAGATGTTGAACAGCTCTTTCAATTGATCCTTATTGTAACCGCCCATAGGAACCGTATCGTAGCCTTTAGCGCGTGCAGTAAGCATAATTTGCATAGCGACAAGGCCCGTATCGAAAATAACAATATCCTTCAAGCGCTCAGCAGGCAAGCTCGAGTACATGTTGGTGGAGTTCGTGATAAAGTTGTTCGCCACTTCTTCTGTCATGTAACCTGCTTTTACTGCAGCTCCGTATATTTGTTCAGATAAAGAGTACATTTCCGTATCCGCCAAGATCACAACAATCGCCGAAGCTTCTACGACCTGCTGTTGATTAAATGCGATCGGAAGAAGCTTTTGCTTAAGCTCAGCATCTGTAATGACAAGGAAGCGCCAAGGCTGCATGTTCGAGCCTGATGGGGCTTTTGTTGCGATTTCCAGAATCTCATTAATTTCAGCATCTGAAATAACTACGCTGCTATCGTATTTACGAACGGAACGACGCTCGTCAAGCACGGTATAAAAAGCAGGAGCTGTACCATCATTATTTTGAGCATTTACTTGTGAAGCTGTTTGCGTGTTAGACATTGGGTTTCCCTCCAAAGGATTATTTTTATCTGTGCATCAGTTTACTCAGTTATTCTCAAAAATAATACTGTGTCTGTTGCTGCACAGTAAACAGCGGAATGAACTGTAACATTTACATACACAGTATACGTTGCTCAATACGAATTTGTCAATTAGGTGAATTTGTGAAATTTTCATTGATCTAAGAAGAGTGAAGCAGCGTTCTCTGCGCAAGCTGGGCAATGGTATGCTGCTGCAACGTTTCAAGGGTCTTTTCTTCAACTTCCTTTGCAATGTCAACGAATGCAGACTGCATATGCGCATTCGAATCCCTGCAGCCAATGGTGTCCAACATGCCGCTGCATAGCGGTTCCCCTACTTTAAGAGCTCTATAAACATCTGCAAGCGTAATAAGCTCTGGAGGTCGCTTTAGCCGGTATCCTCCGTCACGGCCTTCCCGCGTTTCAATGAGCTGTGCGGCCGCCAGCTTCGCCAGAACTTTGCGCAGCAGCGTAGCTTCTGACTCCAACCGGTCGGCAATCGCCGCGCTCGGGTATACTTCTGATTTACGCGAAAGAACGACGAGTGCTTGCAGTGCCAGCCCAAACCATTTGGGCTGTGCCGAGCTAGTTAACCGGTCTACTTTCATAGTCATCTCACTCCTCTTGTGGGGTAGTTTGGGATGCCCATGTATTCCTTAAAGTATAAAGGGTTTGCCAGCAATCAGGCAAACCCTTTATATGGCTTTGTTAGTTAGGCTTGCGCATGGTTAAGCTTACGCGGCCTTTTTTGAGATCCACACTAAGCACCCACACCGTAACCGTATCACCGACGGATACGACGTCCATCGGCCTTTTGACAAACTTATCGCTCAATTGCGAAATATGGACTAGCCCATCGTTTTTAATGCCGATATCCACAAAAGCGCCAAAGTCGATGACATTGCGCACCGTTCCATGCAGCTCCATCCCTGGGGACAAATCCTCGATGTTCAGCACGTCCGTGTGGAAAATCGGTGGAGGCAGCTCCTCACGCGGGTCACGGCCTGGCCGAAGCAAGCTGTCCATGATGTCGCGTAGCGTCGGAACACCCACGCCAAGCGTAGGGGCAATGCGGTCCGCGTCCAGCTCCGCGAGCTTAGCTTTCAGCTCATCAGAGCCAAGCTGCTTCAGCTTAAGACCGAGCTCATTAAACAGCTTGTCTACCACCTCATACGATTCCGGATGGATAGGCGTACTGTCTAACGGATTGACAGGCTCCGCAATTCTTAAGAAGCCTATGCATTGCTCATAGGACTTGGCGCCAAGCCTAGGCACCTTTTGCAATTGATTTCGCTTCACGAATCGACCGTTCTCATCGCGGTACTTTACGATGTTTTTGGCGATTGTCGCATTAATGCCAGCTACATAGGAGAGCAGCGACGCTGATGCCGTATTGACATCAACGCCAACATGGTTGACCGCAGACTCGACTACGCCGCCCAGCGTTTCATCCAAGCGCTTCTGGCTAACGTCATGCTGGTATTGGCCGACTCCGATTGCCTTCGGCTCGATCTTCACAAGCTCAGCGAGCGGGTCCTGCAGCCTTCGTGCAATCGAAACCGCGCTCCGCTCCGCCACGTCAAGTGACGGAAATTCCTCTTGTGCAAGCTTAGAGGCTGAATACACGCTTGCTCCCGCTTCATTTACGATGATATATTTCAGCTCTGGACCGCCTGCTCCCGCTGCTTTGCGCTTGCCAATCAAGGTTGCGATAAACTGCTCGGTCTCGCGGGACGCGGTGCCATTTCCGATTACGATCAGCTCTACCTTGTACTTGTCAATTAATCCGTTAATCAATTTTTCTGCTTCAGCTACCTTATTGTTAGGAGGCGTAGGGTACGATACGGCAACCTCCAGCAGCTTGCCAATGTCGTCAATGACCGCAAGCTTGCAGCCCGTCCGAAAAGCGGGATCGACGCCTAGTACGACGTTTCCTCGAACCGGCGGCTGCAGAAGCAAATTGCGCAGGTTCTCGGAGAAAATCGAAATCGCATGCTCCTCTGCCTTCTCGGTCAGCTCACCGCGCACCTCCCGTTCGATAGAAGGCGAGATAAGTCGTTTATAGGAGTCTTCAATAACAGCCGTTAGAACGTCACGTACGCCTTGTGCGATGCCGTTGCGGAGCAGCCTCCGCTGGATATGCTCATGGATGCGCTCCGATTGCAATTCAAAGTTTACGCGAAGCACGTCCTCGCGCTCTGCGCGGTTAATCGCCAGCACCCTGTGAGGTGGTAGCTTGCGTACCGGCTCCTGATAGCTGTAATACATTTCGTAAACCGTTTCCTCGGAGGGATTTTTGGCATCGGTTTTGAGCAGGGCTTGATCGAAGGTGAACTTTCTGACCCAGGCTCTTATTGACGCATCATCAGCAATGTTCTCTGCAAGGATGTCCATTGCGCCGTTAAGCGCATCTTGAGCCGTAGGCACGCTCTTCTCCTCATTCACGTAACGAGCTGCTTCCGCGAGCGGATCACCACTGCGTGGCTGGGACCATAGCCAATCCGCCAGCGGCTCGAGACCTTTCTCCTTTGCCACGCTTGCTCTTGTTTTACGTTTTTGCCGATAAGGCCGGTAGAGATCCTCGATCTCCTGCAGCTTCACTGATTTGTTGATATCAGCGCGGAGAGTGTCCGTCAGCTTGCCTTGCTCATCAATCAATCGAATGACCTCGCGCTTGCGTTCCTCAAGGTTCCGCATATACTGCAGCTTCTCTTCAATGGACCGCAGGTCATTTTCATCGAGCTCGCCTGTCATTTCCTTGCGGTAACGTGCGATGAACGGTATCGTATTGCCTTCATCTAACAGGCTGACCGCCGATTTCACTTTGCTGGCGGGAATCGCTAGCTGTGCGGCAATACCGGCTATGATACGTTGACTCTCAGCCGTCTTTTGCTCCGTTGTCAGCTTCTGCTTCCCTGCTCCGTTTTCAGCATCCTCTATATATGGCTGAACCTTCGTATCTGTCAAACCTCATGCCCCTTCCTATCCATCATGCTCCCGTATAAGGGTTATTGGCCATTTCGAAGCCAATGGTAGTACGTCCGCCATGCCCTGGATACACGATAACCTCCGGGCTTAGCTTATATAGCTTCAAGCGAATGGAATCATATAAATCCCTCTCGCGTCCACCCGGCAGGTCTGTACGGCCTACAGACATCTTGAACAGCACATCTCCTGAGAAAAGATGGTTATCGCAGAGAAAGCTGACGCTTCCCGGCGAATGCCCAGGCGTATGCATGACTCGGAAGGATAAGCCGAGCAGCTTCAAGATTTGTCCCTCCGCAAGTGCATATTCGGCCGGATCGGTCGATAATGGAGGTGTAACGTCCTGCCATCGCATCGAACCGTTTTTGCGTGGATCTGTCAGCCAATCCGCTTCCAGATCATGTATGTAGACAGGACAGCCAGCCGCTTTGCGCAGCTCGTCTACTCCGCCCATATGGTCAAAGTGGGCATGTGTCAACAGAATGGCTTCTACCTGTACGCCTTCAAGCCGCTCAAGCAGCTTTTTGGGATTCATGCCCGGATCGATGACAATCGCCCGCTCCTTCGGTTTTTCGTTTTCATTTGCCGCAGGCTCGGTTACGGATATGAGATAAGCGTTGGTTTGGATCGGTCCAAGTGTGAAGGTTTCAATTCGCATCGTCGTTGTCATCGCGATCTTAGAATGACTCCAGCAAAGTGCGAAGCTCTTTCACAATAACGCTTTGGTAACCTGTACCTTCGCCATATCGGCGGCCAATTTCTTGCCTAGTCACAGCAAGATTGTCTTGGTAATCAGCCGCATCGCGATCCGGATTTTCTTTCTTGAATGCGACCATCGCTTCCTGAACATGCGTTGGGCGAGGGCCCCATTGACCAAGTACGGCTCCACCTGTATCAGCAATAATAACGACTGGTACCGAGCGTCCGCCCATTGTCAAAAATTGATCCATCGTATCCAAATGCTCCTCCATGATCAGAACCTCCGTTGGAACGCCGCTATTCTCAAGCGCTTTGAACACGACAGGGATGTTACGAACCACATCACCGCACCAATCTGCCATCAAAATCAATACGCGAAGATCATCGCGGTTGTTCAACGATTCGAAATACTCCTTATCGCTTTCATCGGACCAGACAAACTTCTCGGACCAATCCAGAAACTGCTCCTTGTTTTTAGTCATGCCGTCGATAAATTGCTGCGGGCTAATGCCTTTGCCCAGCTTATCTGCTATGCTCTTGCTCATCAGAATCCCTCTTTCATCTATTATTTAACGTTACGCAAAATAAAAAGTATGCTTACACTCTTCATTATACCGATTTACGGCGCGAGCGTACAAATTTGAATAACACGTAGACGATCAGCAATGCGATCGCAATCAGAATGGCCGGCTGGACATAAGGTGCCGCTTTTTCGTCGATTTTGTCCCAATTCTCGCCAAGCGATCTGCCCAAATAAACAAACAAAATGGACCACGGCAGAGATGCCAGCGCCGTGAGCAGCGTAAATAAGCCAAAGTTCATGCGCGCCATGCCCGCAGGAATCGAAATAACCTGTCTCATTACAGGAACAAAACGCGCGGTGAACACAATGCCCGCTCCGTATTTAATAAACCATTGTTCGGAAATATCAACATGCTTCTTTTTGATTTTAATGTACTTGCCGTACTTTTCAACAATTGGACGGCCGCCGTATCTGCCGATCCAGTACAAAATCCAGTTCTGACCGATCGCGCCGAGCGTTCCGAACAAAACCGCGCCCCAGAAGGAAATATCTCCTTTCCATACGAGATACCCGCCAAAGCCCAATACGATTTCACTTGGAATGACTTCAATTAAAAGTCCAATTAAAATACCGAAATAACCTAAACTCTCCACCCATTGCAGCACGCCATCCAATAATTCATGAATAAAATCCATTCCTGCTCTCAATCCGCCTTCCTTCTTCAAATAGGTCTTTCGCTTACGCTGAAGCTATTCTAACATACGATAAGGACAGCCTTCCACTTTTGTCATGTGCTGACAAGCCCATGCATAGACTAGCCTATAATGATACGAATGGATGAGGTGATCGTTTCATGGCCAAGGTTTTTATTGTAAGCAAGCGGCAAATTCAACTGTTTATCGTCGTCGCTGTCTTGATCATTTTGACAGGTGTCTACTTAAGCTGGGACCGTTCTCGAGAGGTTAACGCACAGCCTTCAGAGCCGCGTGTGTTCCAGCTGGTAACAGGCGAATACAGCACGACAACCGCAGACGGCAAGGAACTTGAGGTATATCGCTGGGACCCCGGTTCGATTGTCGTCAACAAAGGCGAGCCGGTAGAACTGCACATAACAGGCGTAAACGGAAATTCTCACCCGTTTGTTGTTGAAGGCCTTGGCATCCGCGGCGAGGTTTCGAAAGGAAAAACAACAATTGTCCGCTTTACCGCTGAAAAAGCCGGCACCTACCCGATTATTTGCCTCACCCATACCGATATGCGCCATGGCGGCCCGATGGTCGGATACATAACCGTTAACGATTAACAGACAATCCTGAACCGCTCCGCAGTGACCTACTCCTCCCAATCCGCATACATATGGGATAAAGAGAGGAGTCGGTTATCGATGAAAACAAATGCTCCCAAGCATAATGCCGGCTATCCGACCGCGCGTAAAATACGCAGGGCCTGCAGCAACGAGCTGTACCGAACCGTAAAGCGGATGAAGCTATGGATATCCAAAGAAAAAATGGATCAGGCAGAGGCAGTCTATTTCAAAAAAGTCATTCTTAATCTCAAGTGGATCGTTGAAAATGAAAGCAACCGCAAGGTGCAATCCGACTGGTGGGACGACAATGTCAGTGCGGAAATCGCGGAGCTATGGGAAGTTAACCGCGCTGAGCTCTGTGCAGCGTTCCGTGACGCTTATGGCGGCTGAATACGTAATAAAATAAACCTGGCTGCCGAATTGGCAGCCAGGTTTATTTGACTCAACATTTTTAAATAAGTGGGGTATCCAGCTTGTCCTGTAAGTTTGCGAGACGAATCAATAGTACGCTGGCCTGAGCTTTAGTCACGGGAGCATTTGGGTGAAACTTGCCTCCTGAGGACGTCAGCAATCCAAGTTTAATAGCGAGCGCAGCGGCCCCTTTATTTTGAATGGATGAAGCGTCTTTTAAAGAGGTGATGTCCTTATCCTTATTCATAAAAACCGATAGCTTATCGTAATCAAGCATTTGCACGAGCATTAATGAAAGCTGATCCCTCGTTAAGGTTTGCTCGAAAAATTCCGATTCCTCGTTTTTGTATACCTTCAGCCATTCTTGCTCATAAGTAAAAACAGGATAGTCATCTTCAGGCTCATCTTCTTCCAATCCACCAAAGTCCCTTTCAATATCAAATGGTAAAGATCCGTAATTATCACTATTGCCATGTACGACTCTTTCTAACATCGCTATCCAATCTCCGACGGTAATGGTGGAATCAGGATAGAGCTTTCCGTCTTCATCCGCCTCCAAAACACCATATTCGATCATCATTCCAAGCTGATTACTCGCCCAGTGCTTATCAATATCCGTTGGCTTGCTGATGGTCTCAATAACTGGAAGCTGCGTTTCATTATAAGCGAGCTCTAGCTCACCCGTTACTGCATTTACGATATGATCGTCGTTCGATTTATTAATAAGTGCTTCATAAACGAGCTTGACCGCAGTTTCGTTTTCTCCAGCAGCATCAGAAATTCTCTGATTTATATAAATCAAATCAGCACTAATCGCGTTCTGTAGCACACTGAGCGCTTTATCCTGAGTTACATTTTGCTTGAGAGTGCTTATTTTCTTCTCCAATTTCTCGGGGTCCACATACGATCGAATATACTCCCATAAATAGCCATCCCCATCCATCGTTACCCTCGCGTAGCTATCTCCAACAGGCGCACCGTTGTATACTTGGTTGAAATAAAAGGTATAAAAGGTTTGTCCATTATCCGTATACACGAAGACGTCGCTCTCTATTCGCAAATATTTGGCCGCATCTAGAAATACACCTGTCACAAGATCAATCGCCTTCTGCTTCGCGGTCTGCATCGAAATACTCGGCTGCTTCGCAGCGAGTTCAGTATCGTTTTCACTTTCTCTAATATTCGAATAGAATGCAAGCAGCTGCCCTGTCTCTGCGTCTACCGCTGCAGTCATTTCTTTTTGCAATGCAGCCTCCTTTTGCAATTGCCAATTTAACTCCCACACCGAATGGTCGCCACCATACCATTCATCCTGATAGGCAGCATTGCCACGCGTTGCATCAGGCGGAATACTTATCCTTGACAAAATAGCCGCTAAAGCTTGATCTTCGGATAATGTCCCGCTCTCGGGCTGTTTAAATGGCGAAGCCGACGATTTCAACTCAGAGTATATGATTTTTCCCTCCGTGTTTCCGTTGCTCCAACGCCCTAGCTTTTCGCCTGTTCTAGCATCTATATAGGGAGCTGCATTGCTCTTATCCCCATAAGCCATACGGTAGTCGCTTTTTAGCGGATTGTCGTAATTATAATTCTCATCATAAGTTGGTATATAAAACAATTCGAGCTCCACTTCATCTTTAAATTTGTCTTCCGCCTGCTGCTTCGTTACTCTCAAATCCGGCTTCGGATAGACGGCATCGGTAAGATAGGCGCTAAATGCAACCACATCGCCATTACCATTAATAATGACGTTAACACTCTCTTCATCGGAAGAAAATCCGTTAATAACCAAATGATAATTCAAAGAATAATAAGCCGGATAAAATAAAGATGATTTGCTAAACTGCGTATCCTCCGACTCAAGAATCAGATCGGATTCTTTTATGCCTGGTATCATTTTAGCTATAAAATGCTTTGCCTTCCCATCTGCATGCTCCAGTGTCGCTTTTAGAGGATAGATTGATTTGGCTGCAGCATGCAACGTGTTAAAATAGTCGATAATTTGACCGTTCAAAGCGTTCACCTGAACTGAAGTCACATATTGATTTGAAGTCGAGCTCTGCTTCCAATTGATGTTCCATTTAGGCTTGGTTTCATCCTCTTCATCGAGCTTGACCGATAATTCGTTTTCCCCTGCTTCCAGCAATCCTGGAAATAGCTTGGCTGTACGTTGAAGAGCTTGCTCCTCCGAAATGAGCTTCTTATTCTGGACTGCCTCCTCCTGCTCCGTGTATGCTTCCTCTCCCGCGGCAAAAGACGACTGTGAGAATATCGTACCGTTCAGTAATCCCAGTAAAATGGCAAACCCAACCATCCCTTTAATCCATTTGGAGCTTGTTATCCGCTGACCTTGCCCTTGTTTGTTCAAACCTATCACCCTCTCTTCTACCAATCATCTTGCTTGTCCTTACACATTATGAAAATATAATTCCCTGATTCATTCTAGGATAAAATTTCATTTTTTTCCATACAAAAATAACCATATGAACTCATGCTGCGGGCATGAACTCATACGGTTACTTAGACGCTTTTTGCTTTTAAAGCTTACTTCTCGATTTCCTTCAGCCGGTCACATGAAACCGTTTTTGTATGGATCGGGTTATTACCGACCGTTACAGTTACCATGCCGTTCGCCACATCGACATTTTCGATCCAGACAGAATCTGCATCGAGCTGGACGGCAATGGTCTGATCCGAATCATATATTTGCTTAGCGCGTGCCGTATCCATCAGAAGCATTTCCTCCTTTTCCATCTATTAGCTACAGAGTCTTTGTTCTGTTATTTGTCTTCCGGCTCCATCGTGTCCGTCGTTGACTCATCAATTAGGCCGTTCTGCATTGTAACATTTCCTCCGCCAAGTCCTTCATTGACCATTCTGTCAATGTCCATAAAATAATCATCGCGCCCCTCATGCTTCGGGTCCGACGCCGCTTGCTTTTCATTATTGCCCGCTTCGGTCATAGTTCTACCCTCCCACGCATCGCTTCATTTTCTTGAATGGCTCTTTCACAGCCATCTCGAAAAATATGCCCGAAAATACGCAATGCCATTCATCATTCATAACAAAGGCGATAGCATATGAAGCAAGGATTCCGCCATTTTCTGACCTTTTGGCCGTCTGGAGAAGGACTCGCGTTCCAGCTCGCAGCTGTGCTTTAGATCCTCTATAAAGTCAGCCTCTAATCGATTGATCGTCTCTTTCTCGAAGAGAACGGCATTGAGCTCAAAATTGCTGAGCAAGCTCCTCAGGTCAACATTTGCCGTACCGACCGTAGCAAGCATATGATCGACAATCATCACCTTTGCATGAATGAAGCCCTTCTCATAGCGATAAACCTTGACGCCAGCATCAAGCATCTCCTGGAGGTAGGATAACGTTGCCAACAGTACGAGCTTCGAGTCGCCTACACCCGGAATTATTAAACGAACGTCAACCCCACCAAGGGCTGCCGTCCTTAGTGCCATTGTCAAGCTGGGGTCAGGTATGAAATACGGCGTCGTAATATAGATTCTTGAGGTCGCCGCTGCAATCCCTGCAAACATAACCTCAACGATTTGATGATTATGCTGTCCTGGCTTGCTTGATACAATCAACACGCGCTCCTTGCCGCAGTCTGGCAGCTTAGGCATATAGCGTGATCCCGCAAGCTCCTCTTTGGATGCAAAAGCCCAGTCATTCATAAAAACTTCCTGCAAATAGGCCACACAATTTCCTTCAAGCCGCAAATGTGTATCTCGCCAAAACCCGAGCTTCGGATCTTTGCCCAAATATTCATCTCCAATATTGATCCCGCCGACAAAGCCCACCTCACCATCGACAATTACGATTTTACGATGGTTGCGATAATTTAATTTCCGATCGAAAAAGGCTACCTTAGGCGGTAAAAAGCAGCTTGTCCGCACGCCTGACTGATGAAGCTCCTCGATATATGCTTGGCTTAAATGAAGGCTTCCTATGCCGTCATACACAATCCGAACTTCTACACCTGCCTTCGCTTTCCTAGTAAGCACCTTCAGAAAACGTCTGCCGATCTCATCGTCCCGAATCGTATAATAGTCCATATGTATGTGATGCTCTGCAAGCTCAAGCTGAGCTAGAATCGATTCAAAGGTACTCTCGCCGTTAGTCAGTACGCATGTTTTATTATTTGCTGTAACAGGAAACGATGCTAAGCCGCTAAGCTTGCGATATAGGTCCTCCTGCTTATTCATCTGCTCGTCTCTTCTCGCTATGGGTACTGCGGCTCTCTCTGTAAGCTGCTCAGCATACCGCAGCGTCACTTCTTTGAATTGCTGGATACGTCTGCGTCTAGCATAATCTTTGCCAAGTATGAGGTAAGCGATAAATCCGATAATCGGACATGCGAGAACAATGAGTAGCCAAGCGGTCAGCTGTACCGGGCGCCGATGCTCCATAACAAGCACAACTGCAACTTGCGTCACGTATACAGCAAGCGCAGCTGCGATCCATAGTGACCACATGGGGTTAACACCTCTTTCCTTCATCCGTGCAGGCTCTGACAGATTTGTCTAGTTTGAGCGGGTGGTTAGGAACGTATACAGCGAAAATAAAAAAAGCCCTCCGAAGTTTGAAATTCGGCGGAGCTTATAATCATAGTATGAGTGGAATTATTGCTTCATAGCAACTCCTGACGCCTGATTCTCGATATGCGTGAGAATGAGTCGATGCATGCTTAATTTTCTTGTAAGAAACGAGGGAAGCAAGCGATAATTCATGCCCAGCTTGTAGCCAATCAGCTTCGCTGCCGATTCAACTGCAAGCTTCGGTACCAGCAGCCATTGACGTTCTTTATGCAGTTGTTTGAGCTGCAGCTTCACTAAATTCGAGCCAGCCTTTCCAACTGCGCTGTATGGCGTAATCCAAGTGTTGCAGCGCATCGAAATGCCGTTGTCGAAATATCTTTTAAACTGCTCGACAACCGAATAATCATGTGAATGGTAAACGGCTGCCTCGGCGCTATAAGCAATGTTATACCCGCTTAGCACGCATTTGGCAGCCATAAATAGATCCTCGTTAAAAATAACCGGCTCCTGAAAACGTCCCATTGCTTCAAAAACCTCTCTACGAATAGCCGAACACACATTGGAGCAGAAAAACGTCTTTATTCCTAGCTGGTCAATATCCTCATAGGATTTCAACTTCGATTCGGCTGGGTAGTTATGCTCTCTAGCTAGCCGCTCCAGTACGTTTGCTCCCGGCTTCGCTAACTGCCTGGCATAAGCATAAACGTTCTTCTCCGTCATTAGCAGCGGCTTAACCAATTCCTCGATAAGCTTCTCGTCGCGAGGCATCGCATCCTGTGTCATAAACATCAAGATATCGCCCTTGGCTTGCATTGCGGCATGATTGCGGGTTCCGCCATGATCGAACTCGCTTCGCTTCACAGGGATCACTAGCGCACCAGCCTCACGGGCTAGCTCAGCCGTTCCATCATTCGAGCTGGAATCAATGACGATCAATTCGTAGGGAGGCAGCGATTGCTGCTTCAGCCGTTTTAGCAGCTCATTCAGATCAGGGCCAGCATTTAATGTAGGAATAATGACAGACACGCGGCATACCAGGTTGCTCTTAGTAAGCATTTTTGTTAATCAAGCCCTTCAGAACTGTTTTAAGAATAATTTTGATATCGAAGAAAAACGTCCAGTTCTCTATATAAAAAATGTCGAACATGATTCTGTCTTTAATGGAAGTATCGCCTCTTAAGCCGTTTGTTTGTGCCCAACCTGTTATACCAGGTCTGATTTGATGCTTAATCATATATTTTGGAATTTCCTCTTTGAACTGATGTACGAAATAAGGACGCTCCGGACGCGGTCCAACCACGCTCATATGCCCTAGCAGCACATTGAAAAACTGCGGAAGCTCATCCAAGCTCGTTCGCCGAAGAAAACTGCCGAACTTCGTGCGTCGCGGATCGTTCTCGACCGTCCACTGCGTGTTCGAAACCGAGTCATCCGACACATGCATCGAGCGAAACTTGAACATATAGAAGGTTTTGCGATCAAGCCCCATGCGCTCCTGCTTGAACAGAATCGGGCCTGGAGACGTCAGCTTGAGACCAACTACGATGAACAGCATAATTGGAGAGGTTAAGATAACGGCTGCCAGTGAAAAAGCAATATCGAACCAGCGTTTAAGAATACGATTGCTGAGCTCATCAAGCGGAATGTCCCTTACGTTAATAAGCGGGATTCCTGCAAAATTATCAAAGAAGGGCTTTGCTGGCAGCAAATCGAAAAAGTCAGGTATAATCAGCGTTTTGACACCGGTCCGCTCACAAACCTCAATAATTTCCGCATACTTCGCATGGGCCTCCAGCGGCAGTGCGATGATGACCTCATCAATCGGCTCCTTTTCCAGCTTCATCCGCAGGTCGCTCAGCAGGCCGATAATCGGCTTCATACTCTGATGCTCCAGTGCATGCTCCTTCTGATAATCATCTAGAAAACCAACTACCTCATAGCCGAGATCAGGATGCTGCTGCAGGTTGGAATAGAAGCTGCGCCCCACAGTTCCCGCCCCTACGATGAGTACAAATCGTTTATTGAATCCTTTGCGGCGTAACGAAGCCAGTATTGATTTGACCCAATAGCGATATGACGTAATGGCTACGAAATTCATGACGAAAAAGATGGCGAGAAATTCCCGGGAAATATGTACCTCACGAGTGAAGAAAAATAAACTTAACAGCCCGAGAAAGCTAATCGTTTGAATCTGTAAAATGCGCAATATTTCATATGAATAATTTTTACGGCGTTTAGGTGAATAGAATTGAAAATAAAACCCGACAAGTACAGCAGAGAATGAATATATGGTTCCCCAGAGTAAATACGTAGAGAATGAAACGGAATTAAAACTTGGCAACAGACCGCTGTAAAATTTAAGCCAATACGCGGCCATAAATACGACCAATGTACAGAACAAATCCGCCAACATATACAATTGCGTCAAAAATCGTTGGTTTTGCCTCAGCATTCGCCGTAATCACCCGCATTTCCTTAAATTTCGACTCTACCTGCATTGTACCAAATATAATAAGCAAGGAGAACCCCATTTATTACCATATGATAAGAGAGATTCATTTATATGATCCTAGTAGAGATTCCTCTGCTTTGCTTTTTGAATGAGCCAATTACGTTTGGCAAGCATGCTCGGCATACTGCGAATAATCTCTGGCCAACAGCGAAGCAAGCCAGGTTCTTTAAGAATGATGTACCCTAGCTTAACAATCTCAGTAGCTGCTATTAACGGGCCTATCAACAACGAATGCCAGCCTAACGACTCATTCTTAATCAGCGTAAAAAAGCGGTTCTGATAAGAATGCTGGCGAACGAACAACGGCACATTGCTGCGTCCGCCCTTCTTCCAGCCTCGATGATGCAAAGCATACGCTGCAGGTACATAAAAAGCAGTCCAACCGAGCTTCCGTGCACGCCACGCAACATCGACATCTTCTTTATATGCGAAAAAATACTCGTCAAAAAATTGATCGGAATAGGAGATGTCATCGATCATTGCTCTTCGGTAAACAGCCGCTGCACCGGAAACTCCAAACACTTGCTTGGTTTCTTTCCAGTCGACTGCAGGCTCTCCCGCAGCCAGGTCATACGCATTTCTTGTATGCTTCATTCCAAGACCAGCGCTGTCCATTACATCCGTATTAGACGCAAAAACAAGCTGTCCGGTTGCACTTCCAACCGAAGGATTTTGCTCCATAAAACGTATAATCTCAGACAGATAGTTAGGATCAAGCGTCACGTCCGGATTCAAAACGAGCACATAATCCGAACGGGTCTGCCGAATAGCCTGATTCTGGCCACCAGCAAACCCGTTGTTCTCTTTGTTCGCTATGAATTGAACTTGCTTCTGCTTCGCATAAGGCATCACTCGCTCAGCCGTATCATCAGTGGAGGCATTGTCGATGATGACAATGCTTTCAGCAGGAAAGCTTTGCCTAAGAACGGCATCGATGCAATTTTCGATGTCATTTGCACTATTATAGGTAACGATACAAACGCTGGCTGTAGCCATCCAATTATCACTCACTGTCTTTGAGATAGTGGTTTAACGCTTCCCTCCACGGACGAAGGGGTTGAAAACCGTTACTGCGAATGGCAGAATGATCCAACACCGAGTAGGCAGGCCTTGGTGCCGGTCTCGGAAAATCAGCCGTTGCACAAGGATCAACTTGAATAGAAATCGCACTATCCTCGAAGATAGCTATGGCGAAATCATACCAGGAGCAGATGCCGGAGTTAGATGCATGATAGACGCCAAAATAATCTGTTTGTACAAGTTCTAGTAAAAAGGCAGCCAGATCATATGTATACGTCGGCGAGCCGACTTGATCTGACACGACTTTGAGTTGATCACGTTCGCCTGCCATCTTCAGCATCGTCTTCACAAAGTTATTGCCGTATTTCCCATACACCCAAGAAGTACGCACGATGAAAAATCGATCATGCAGCATCTGCACCGCAAGTTCACCTGCGAGTTTGGATTTTCCATAAACCGTTTGTGGATTCGTTCGGTCATATTCATTGTATGGTGTTGTACCTGTTCCATCAAAGACATAGTCCGTGCTGATATAACAAAACTTCGCACCAACCTCGCGAGCTGCAACCGCAACATTGCGGGTAGCTGCTGCATTCACACGAAAAGCCTCGTCCGGCTCGGACTCGGCTTTATCTACTGCCGTATAGGCAGCGCAATGAATGACGACATCTGGACGATGAATCGTAAATAAGTTGCGGCAAGCCGGAAGGCTCGTAATATCCAGTTCATTGCGTCCGAAACCGATGACTTCAGCCGTTTCCGTTTTCCATTCCGTCAATTCACGCCCAAGCTGCCCATTCGCGCCTGTAATGATCATTTTCATTTTAGACATTGGATTCGTTCGCCTCCAGGCGATCCTTATATTGCGTTTCATAGTATTGTTGGTAAGTTCCTGATGCCACCTGCGCCATCCATTCCGTGTTGTCGAGATACCAACGAATCGTTTCTTTAATACCATCCTCGTAATTGAACTTTGGCTGCCAGCCTAGCTCATTTCGGATTTTATCGGCATCAATCGCATAACGTCGATCGTGACCTAAGCGATCCTTGACATAGGAAATCAAAGATTCTGGCTTGCCTAGTTCCTCAAGGATGGTGCGGACAACTTGCAAGTTATTCCGTTCATTCCGCCCACCAACATTATAGACTTCACCAGCGCGGCCTTTATGCAGCACTAGATCAATCGCACTACAATGATCCTCTACATATAGCCAATCACGCACATTAAGCCCGTCACCGTAAACGGGAAGCGGCTTATCCTGAAGCGCATTCTGGATCATCAACGGGATCAGCTTCTCCGGGAATTGATAAGGGCCATAGTTATTCGAGCATCGCGTAATGTTCACATTGAGGCCAAATGTTTCATGATAAGCTCTTACGAGCAGATCCGCTCCAGCTTTGCTTGCCGAATATGGGCTGTTTGGAGCAATTGGCGTGTCCTCAGTGAAGAGACCTGTCTCTCCTAACGTACCGTACACTTCATCCGTCGACACTTGCACAAACTTGGCAACCTGATATTGTTTCGTCAGATCCAGAAGAGTTTGCGTCCCCAGTACGTTCGTTTGCACAAAAATCTCAGGATGCAAAATACTGCGATCCACATGCGATTCAGCTGCAAAGTTAATGACCGCATCGATACCTTGTTGGAACAACGGCTCCAATTCGCTTCGATTCGCGATGTCGGCTTTCACAAATTTATGATTTGAGTGATGCTCAATCGTACGCAAGTTTTCAAGGTTGCCTGCATAGGTCAGTGCATCTACATTTATGATTTCATAACTCGGATAGTTTTTGATCATAGATAAAACAAAGTTGCTGCCAATAAAGCCGGCACCACCGGTAATTAGTAATTTCATGAGACTAACTCACCCTCCATATACAAAGTTGAATTCCGCGTCAGCCAGCAGCGGATGTTTGCCATCCTTGTCCGATAATATCGGATTGGATGTCGGCCAGTCGATTGCAAGGGCTGGGTCATTCCAGGCTATGCCTCGGTCGTGTTCAGGTGAGTAAAGAGCATCCACCTTATACTGAACCTCGCAGTTGGGAACAAGTGTACAGAAACCGTGAGCAAATCCTTGTGGCACGAGCAATTGACGTTTGTTGGCTGCACTTAGAATAAAGCCTTGCCATTGCCAATACGTTGGCGAGCCTTTCCGAATATCAATAACAACATCATAGATTGCACCTGCTGTAACACGAACAAGCTTCGTTTGTGCCTTAGGTGACAATTGATAGTGCATGCCGCGTAGTACCCCAGCTTCTACGGATAAGGAATGATTATCTTGGATAAAGGAATGCATAATCCCATTATCATGTGCGACTTGTTCATTATAGCTTTCCATAAAGAAGCCTCTATGATCACCGTATACAGCAGGTTCTAGTAGTGTTACTCCTGGGAGCTTAGAGTTTAATACTTTCATATGTCACCATCTCTATTATAGTTTTAGTTTACCGAACTCTTCGCCAAAGGTAATGTCTTTAGCAAGCTCATTAGCTTTGGTCAAAGAAGCATGAGTACCTGCATCCGTCCACCAGCCTTGGAGGATATCATAACTAAGCTCATCTGCCTCAATATAGGCATTATTAACATCCGTTATTTCGAGTTCTCCGCGACCGGAAGGCTTGAGTGTTCTAACAATTTCAAATACCTTGCTGTCATACATATATATTCCTGTAACCGCATAGCTGCTTTTGGGCTGCTTCGGTTTCTCTTCAATGGAAACAATTTTAGACCCGCCTAGCTCAGGCACACCGTATCGCTGAGGGTCATGAACCTCTTGAATCAGAATTTTTGCACCTTTATTTTGTTCTTTAAAGTTACAGACAAAAGGGGCAATGCTATCAACAAATACATTATCACCTAAAATGACGACCATTTGGTCACCATTAACGAAATGCTCAGCTAATCCAAGCGCTTGTGCAATGCCTCCAGCTTCATCCTGAACCTTATAAGTAAATGATACTCCGAATTCATGGCCGCTTCCGAGTAAATTCACGACATCGCCCATATGTTCCTTACCAGTTACGATAAGAATATCATTAATATCCGCTTCTTTTAGCTTCGCAATAGAATGAAAAATCATTGGATATTTTCCTACGGGAAGTAAGTGTTTATTTGTTACTTTGGTTAAGGGAAACAGGCGTGAACCCGTTCCACCTGCTAGAATTATACCTTTCAATGAAATCCCCCCTATTATTTAACACTATATTTTCGGAGTGCTAGATTTGCTAATGTTCGAAGCAATAACATATTTCCTTTAATTGGACTTATTTTAGTAGGGATTTTCCCCTTAGGATAGACACGACTAACAGGTATTTCAATAACCTTCATCCCTATTTTAGGGGATATGTAAGATAAATATGCTAGCAGTTCGTAGGTATCAAAGATGTCTCTAAACGGACTCACACGCGGATCCATTAGAAGTCTTCTTGAATGTCCTCTAAATCCATTTGTGGTATCTGTATATCTAAAACCTGATAAAAGAGATAGATATGGAGCATGAATAAGTTTAATTGCTAATTTTCTACTCAGAGGAGTATTCACTTCATTTCCTCCAGGAACGTATCTTGAACCTTGAATAAAGTCAAAACCTTTTTCGAGTTGTTCGATAAATAAAGGTATTGAATCAACACTATCCTTATTATTACCGTCCATAGTAATTACTCCATCGTATCCTTGATCCAAGGCGTATGCAAAACCCATTCTTAATTGAGCACTAAGTTTTCCCTTATCTCTCTTAGTTAAGATCGATCTAATCCCATTACTTTTCAAAAAATCATCTTCTAAAGAACCATCTTTACTTCCTCCGTCCAAAATAATAACATCCACTGTATTTATAAATGATTTTATTTTAGAAAGCTGTTTCTGAATCTTTTCACCCTCGTTAATTACAGGGATACATAAACAGTAGCTATTTTTTTTTGATGAGAATTCTTTCACATCATGATTGGGAACCATCCACTCTAACCGATATACCATTCCTTATAAGTACCTCACCCTCATATTTGAAAATAATTTTTTCTCACATATTCCAGTGCTTGCAATAATGCTTCGTTATTATCTTTAAGAATACCGTTTTTCATCTCAATAGACACCCATTCCTGATAATCGCAATCATGAAGTACTCCAGCAATTGCTTCATGTCCAAGATTATAGTTTCCTGGAATATTTAGGAATGGATCACTAATATGAAAGTGACCTGTATATGGTAGGCACTCTGGCAGTATTATTTTTGGATCTTCCTCATTTAACAGTAGGGTACTAGTATCCAAATGAAGTTTCACTCCATCGCTGTTCACGGCTTTAACAAATTCTAATCCTTCTAAAGAGGTTGTAATAAAATCACATCCGTATTTTACTGGATTTGGTTCAATGCAAAGCTGCACACCTAATTGAATAGATTGTTCACCAATTTCTCTGAAAAAATCAATAGCTTCTCCATGTCTCATTTCACGATTTGAAGTACCGATCAGCCGATTTTTTGGTGATCCAAACACAACCGCTTTTATACCCAATTTGCTTGCTAATCTTAAAATAGAGATTAAATAATGCATCGTCTCCTGCTGAGTATCTCCAAAAATGGACAAATGACCTTTGTTGAACAATAATGATTGCATTGCTATTGGAGTAAGCCCCCGACTGATCCAAAATGTTTTATAATTTTCAATTGAATAATCACTGGCTACCGCTGGTTCCTCCCAATGCTTTGTTGGAGCTATTTCAATACCACTAACTCCAAATCTCTTTAACAAAGGAATAATTTGATCATTTTCATGTGATTCCCAGGCAATATTCGATATCGCTAGTTTCATCGTGTTTCCCTTTCGTTATTAACAAATTGTTTTACTTGCAAGAAAATTTCTTCCTTTGTATTCATATAAGGCCCTGATTTTCCGAATAAACCCGCGTACTTACTTCGCATATCATAATTTACCGGGACCTTGCTGTTGTCATTAGTGTAATTAGTACTGAAGCAATTACGTGCAATTTCCTCAGCTGATACCGGCTCTGTTGCAAAATTAATTACGGACACATCACTACCCATGACAACGTTTAAATCATTCCACAATCGTGACATATCATAAAATTGAAAAATGCTTTTATAATGAGTCAAATGTAGGCAATTATCATGAATCAAATCAAAAATAAAGTTTTTCTTTAGACCAATACCAAAGAGGCCAGGTAAACGTACAATAATACTGCGTTCAAACTTGTTCTGCACAAATTTCTCTAACAAATAACGATGCTTACCATAAGACTCCATCGCAACTTCAGATATCTCCGTTTCTTCATCAACCATTAGAGGACTCTGATAAACGTCTACGGTTGAAATCAAAACAAACTTTTTAGCTTTTATAGTATTCAAATGTGACATTAATCCTTCTAAATTGGCTAGATCTTCTTCAGGGTGCTGATTAGCTTTCCACTTTACAGCTGGGGCACCTGCGCAAACAACTAGATCGAAATCCATCCCTCTTATTTCTTTAATATTTTTAGAGTTGTAGCACTCATCAAATGTTGTTTGTGATAAAAGTGTTGTGCCTACAAAACCAGTAAAACCAATAAGCGCTGTTTTCAAATTTATCCCTCCTGTTTTGTAGCTGCGACCTCTAGATCACTGTTATACACATTTACATTTCTAATTTTCGATTTTATTACTTCAGTAGAGTTCGTGGTATACGCTGGACGATCTTGAATTTCAATTAATATTCGTGAAATATATTCCCCTAGCATTCCCACAATAAAAAACAATCCTGCAAATCCCGCACTTATTAGAATCATTAATGTAGTCCATCCTTGAACGACATAAGCGTTAAAAATGTAATTATATAAGGCATAAGCCCCCATAAACATACTAAAAAGAAAGAAGGCTATAGATAAATAATGCGAAAATTTTAAGCCTAAATTTGAAAATGAAACAATAATATCGAATGCTGTACCAATATTCTCACGATTAAACTTTCTAACTTGAACCATTTTGTTTTTGTCCGTTTTATAAGGAATACTTTCTTTTGAATAACCAGTATACGAATACAATGCCTTTCTGTAACGGACTTTCTCTTTTAGGTTTAACATAGAATTCAGTGCTCTCCGTGATACTAGTCGAGCAGACTCTGTCCTAAGGTCAAGATTTAAATAGGAAATTTTATTTATTATTTTATAAAACAATTTTGATGTCCATGATGGATTTATTGATGGTGTAAGAACTACAATATCTGATCCTTTCAAGGCAGTGTGATAAAGTTCAATAAGCTGCTCTAAATGGAAATCCATAATGGTACTTTCTAACTCAAATACGAAATCACCCATAGATTTTATTAACCCAGCCATCATAGCTTTCTCTACACCATGCTTTCTGGCTAGGTTCAATACAATGAGAGTACCATGCAAAAATTCCGAAGCAGATCTTATTCGTTCAAGAGTAAGATCATTACTAGCATCATTGATAACAATGATTTCATAGTGATAAAAGTATCTGCTCATTGTCTGATCAATTTGAACTAGCATATTTTTAATCGACTCTTGTTCATTATATGCATATAATACAACAGAAACAAAAACTTGTTCCTTCACAATAAGACATCCTCCAAATCATATATCGTATTAAACTTACCTGATAAAACCGAAATGAAAGATGGCTCGCTAGATGACGTTTTGATCACAGTTGGTCTGGAATCATCTAGTTCTGAAGAGTTTAATATCGTTTTTACTGAGAATAATGATTTCTCATACTCAAACTGCAATTTTGGACTTAAGTACTTTTGTGCTTGTTGCTTCATCCTTACCCATGCTGTATTCGGGCTTATAGAGCAAGAGTTACAGTTTTGCAAGGAAAACTCTGAACAATCTACTCTTTCGTCTTGACAAGTAAATTTAGGAAATTGACCATTCGCAGTTTCATGCGGTGTATAACTAACTGATGTCAGTGAGTGGTAGCCAGAAAGACCAAAAGGCATAATTGAAAAGAATGGTCCATCCATAACTGTTATACCTATATTATTAAGTTCTTTATTTGCTTTGGTTAATATAACCTCACATAATTCATATTTTGTTTTGAAAGGAGGCAGATTAAACACATTCAGAACCTGATTAATACTTGCATAGGTTGCATTAAGAACTTTTGGAGATTGTAACGTCAGCTGATCCGTTATGGTAATTATATAATTATCCACGTCACTATTAACGTTCTTAACCTGAGTGTTAAAATACATATCTACATTCGGGTAAGTTTTTAACAAATCAACGAACTTTTCTTTAATTTTTTTAGCATCGTAGGTATACTCTACTGTTTCATAAGCTGCTTCAATAACACCATCATTAAAAAATTTCTGAGGATTAATTTCATCAGCCGGAATACCTACATGCATGCAAAACTTTAAAAATTGTTCTGCATTCGTTAATGAATCATACTTGGATATAGCATAAATTTTCTTAAATTCGCTGTGAATGCCAAAATCAAACTCTCTATTAAAACGTTCATAGTAATGCGCAGACTTAGAAGCAGTTGAGACACTCCTCGGATAATGGTATCCATTATGCACTCTAGCTTGGTTGATATAACTCGCTCGCTGCAAGGGCTCAGAATCCATCTCAATTAATGCGACATGAAGACCTTGTTCTCCTAAATATTTAGCAGCATACAACCCATAAATTCCAGCACCTATTATCGCATAATCATAGTTAATCTTTTTCATGTAAGCCCCTTTATCTTATAAAAAAAGAATGATTGTACCCGCTATAAGAAGTATAAGCCCCACAATTTTCAATGCCGTTAGAGGTTCATTAAATAATATAACAGAAATAAGAACCACCCCTAAAGTAGTAAGCGCCTGAGAAACTGGAGAAATTCTGCTTAACTCGCCTCGTGATAACGCCATGACATAAAACAAAAAACTAATTCCGTAGAAAAATGCTCCTCCCCATATTTGAGGTAAGGCAATTAATTTAGTGAAAAATGTAACGCTAAGTGAATCAAACTTTATTCCAAGTACTGCTGTTTTTAAGAAAGATTGAGCAAGCAAGTTGAAAACTAATGCAAGTATTAACAATACAATTGTCATTAAACATACTCCTATTATTTGATAAGATGCAAAATCTTTATATTTTTCACTTCAAACTCTGTAGACTCGTCAAGCCCATCAATATCTAATCTTATATATCTTATCGCTTCATTTAATAACCAGCTTGGATTAGAACCTAATGGTAAAAGATAAGTACCATCATAACCATTAAAATAGAATGAATTCCTTTCAGAAATTTGATTTTCTACGTCCCAGAATAATTGTAGCTTGAATGGATACGTAGGAGTAGTTTTAAAATCCAACTCAAATGATATAAAGTCTGATTTCAAACCATCCATTGGAGCATTTACTTCCCAAGTAATATATGGATCTGTTCCAGTTACATGATTCCACCCAGTCTCAATCCTTTGAATGTTGCTTTTATTGATTTCTTTTAATTGAATATTAACTCCATCAAACCTATCTATTCTGGACAAATTTCGCCCCCATGCTATTGGAATTGACATTAAATCTTTCTGAACAAATACGTTTGACAATAATTCAACATTTTCCGATTTGCTTAGCGCAGTTCGATTTATTCGATTTGATCCAACTTCATTAACTAAGAACTGTAAACCTTTATATTCGTAATACTGATAACCATTTTCTAGATACCATTTATAAATACGATAAGACCTGAGAGATGAAGGTCCTCCATCATGTCTTATTGATGGACCAATGAACACAATTGGAGGTTTATTTTTCTTCAAATGTCCAACAACTTTACTTTGAATTGTTTCATTCGCTGCCAAATAATCAGCTGAATAAAGTGAAGGAACTTTTTTATTCAAAATATAATATAACATTGATCTATTAGTAAGATCTCCAAATGTTTCATCGTCCTTTAACACTTTATCCATTACTTCTTTAAAGATCACTAATTCTTCCAATCGCCCTGGCTCAATAAATATTTTTCCTAATGACGGTAAATTATAATCAGTACCATTTATAAGCATGGCTTGACTCGGAACTGATATTGGATTTGTCAATTTTTCCACTTTGAATGAGTTAGTGTTATTAATAAGAATACCCATGACACCTAGGGTAACTCCTAGAAAAAGCACTACACTTATTCTCATCGTTCTGTTTTTATAAATCATAAAAAACAAAAAAGGAAGAAATCCTGTCATGCATAGTATTGATATAGAACCTGATCGATTAAGTGACCAAGGATCAACCCTTCCAAAACTATATGAGCTAATTAAAATAATAAAAGAAAAGATAGTGAATATATAAAAATACATATTAATATCTTTACTCTTTTGCATAAGAAATTTATAACCCACCCAAAATAAAATCATTAATGTTCCGATCCAGCCACCAATCCGAACACTTTCCCAAATCAATCGATTCATCATATTATACTTAAACCATTGAGGGAACCATTCTGGCACTGTCTGATTACCAGCAAATACACCAACACCATAAGCAACTGTATTTGTAGAACTATTATCCAATAGATATACTACAGTTCCTATAATTGAGGGAAAAAGAAATATTAACGCAACCAACTGCAACGATAGATATATAAGCAGTTTGATTTTTTGATTATGCCACATTTTCTGAAAAATCTTATGTTTGATAGTGGTAGAAAGCATATACATCGCAAACGGCAATGTAGCAATTGTAAGCACCGCACCTATTGCAGGATTATAGAAACAATGAATTGCCGATAACCATATCCATAGAACAAACCATCTAACAGGTTTTTTTATTAAATTTGGGTAGAACAGTGTTAATAAGATTGGTAAGACTAAATAGACTCGGCTCATAATAGGACTAACCGCAATAGGTATATATAAAATTACAAATAGGAGCCCCCATTTTTTTCCGTAAAATATTGAAATAACAGAAATAGTTATTATCGAAAATAGCGCTGGTACTAAAACAAGTACAGAATTAAAACTGGACACCGTTCCACTGAATAACAATTCATTCATCCCGCTATATAACATTCCTAAAAGACCTTGTACAGATATAAATTCAGAGTTATATGATTGACCCAACTCAACCACTTGCTGCCATGGCAACAAAATTTCACCCATATGAAAGTCGTCATGTATAAGCGTACTATATATCGGTGTTGAATATATTACCACAAATGAGATTGAAGCCAATGTCGAAAAACTTATCGTTTCACTCCAGCGAAGTAAAGGTGTATTTTTCTTCCGCGAAAAATGAATGATTTGAAAACAAAACAGAAGACATACAAATAGTAATAAAATGATAAAAGATTTATTATGATTTATTTTAATTATCTCATTGTTGTAATAGTATGTAATTGTCACAGCACTCATAAAGGTAAATGGTGCAAATAATTGACTAGTCATAAGTAAATGCTTAATTAAACTAAAGGTTGAGTTAACCTTAAACTTTAGTAAAGTTAAAGCACTTAGCCATAGAATCAAACTAACGACTAGAGGTATGCTCTTCAAAGAACCAGTTAATAATTCATTAAAAACCAAATTGGCGATTACAATGACTCCCGCAGTCCCTAAATAAGTAATAGGTACGATTGTTAGAACACTCCAGAACATAGCTTCCTTTTCTTTCTCTTGTATCTTGGACACTATGTACTCAGTTATTAGCGGTACCAACGCAAATACTAATGATGGAGCATAATATGCGCCATTGGAAAAAATTAAAAGCGTTATTGAGTATACTAAAGAAAAAAAACAAAAATACACTCGATTATTTATAAAATGATGTCTGTTGAACTTCAAATCCATTATATTCAATAATCTACATAGTGATACGAAACAAATAATAAATATGAAAACTAGCCCAAGCACGACTTGATAATCCATCGTTTTAAAATAATCAGTCCAAATAATATTTCCTACCGTAATATCTGTATATTCTTGCTTTTTATCTTTTAGAATATCTTGTATTTTAATTATAGATACAAACGAAATTAATGCAGATAGTATAAAAGCAATGTTTAAATGCAAAGTAGATTTTGGAATCCATTTAATTAACATACGGAGGCTATCCTTCTCTCATAAAAAATATATCGCCTTCATTTCAACTTAATGATGCTTGGATTAATTTTTATTACATCCCCTTCGCTCATTCCATCAAAATCAAAACGAAGAAATTGAACTCCCCCGTTTGCTTGCCACTCCGAATACTTTCCAATGGGAATTATCAGTTTTCCATTATTCATTTTAAATTTATATGAATTGATTTCAGTAAACCCAGATTTATTAGCAGCCCAAAAGAGCTGACCATAAACGCTTTTTTCTTTTTCTATTGTATTGTTTATCTCCACTTGCAGCAAAAATTTTTCTCGGGTTTGAATTTCAGAGTTGATTTTCCACACAATATAGGAATCGGTACCAATAACCATCAAATCATTGCTATTATTTTTTTTTATATTGTTTAATAATTCTTCATTAAGTTGATAATTTTCTTTAAGTGGTAATACCTCTCTGCTCGCACCTAATTTAATGGGAATATTTGATAGATCATTCACCTCTAATTTTTTTTGTGACATTGCTTCTTCAATATTTTTTATATCGATCTCATCGAACTCTAGCTCATTCAACTTCGCAATTACATTATTATTAAATTGAGAGCTTATGATTATTGTGTTAGATAAAATAAAAGATGATAATACGACAAGCGTCAGTATTATAAACATTTGATATTTTTCAACAATTAYTTTTCTAATGTATATAATTAGAAGGATCGTAATTGGAATTATATTAATGTAAAGATATCTTCCTATCATAATATTTACATCTTCACTTATCGTACCGTATACAAGCAATAGTGGACCAAGTAACAAGGATAAACTGATTATTGCGATATAATTGTTCAAAGAATTTGCCTTTACTGCAATAAAATTTCGCGAATAGTTGATCAATTTGAAGCTTGCAATAAAGAATACGATTATAAGCAATATTGATAATATATTGGTGGACATGAGCAATAGTTGAGGTACACTAGGAAAATTATATTCTTGCGGAATTAAGAAAGAAGCTATTAGATATGGCAATTGTTCCAATACAAAGAAAAAACCATAATCTTGTTTTGAAGGATTTACAATTCCTTTAACATATTCCACATGAATGCCTGTACCAGTTAGTTTATTATATTGAGTTAGATTGTATACGACCCAAGGCAACACGACTACGAAAACACTAAAAGTATAAACCACTGCCTTTTTAATCATCTTTCTCTTTAGCAAAAATAAAACAACAATGACATATATAAATGCAACAGTCAGTTTAGTTAATATCAAACCTGCCGATACGAGTGATAAAAAAATGATATCTTTAGTACTTATTTCCTTTTTAAAAAATAGTTTTGATATAAAGTATATTTGCAGACTGAATAACAAAACGACTAAGCTTTCGTTAGATACTGTTACCATCCTTGTGAGGACACCTGGGTTTATGAAGATGACAAATATTATCACACCCGTTAAAATATTCGAACTTCCCAAGAATCCATGCTGTTTTAATACATTCTTAGTTTTAAATAATAAATATAATGATGTTAATAACATTGCTAAACCTAACAAACGTAAAACGAAAAAGTTTATTAATACATGATTAATAAATACTACTGAGAATAATGAGCCAAGAAGATAATATAAAGGAGGATGAACAGCTTCATACTGCATTCCCCCCGGTACGGCATACTCACTGATATTAGATAATCCAACTGAGTTTATATTATCAAATAGAGTTGGGATTTTTTTAAGCTCTATTATTTGTCTAATAAGATCAAAATGAGCGCCCTCATCAATTGGCGAGAACACTGGCGTCAACATTATAAATAATAAACCATAAAATAGAAGCATCCCAAAAAGAGCCCTATTATAAAACACTTTTATCAAATAGAAATGTGTAATCGATAAAATAATAGTCAAACCATACAAATGTTCTTTAACTATATTGTGTGAAAATAATATATAAACAATGTACAACATAGATAAGCAGCACATTATTACTGTTATTATTTTTATTTTTTTGTTGATTGTATCCATGTGACAGCCCCTAAAATGATGAAAATTATTTTCTTCCTGATTCATACATCAATTGTTTTAGTCCAGCTAAATACTCCAGTAAATCATCTCTCAACTCGTCCCTAAGTAATGCAAATTCAATAGAAGTTTTTATGAATCCAAGCTTTTCTCCTACATCATATCTAATACCCTCAAAGTGATAAGCATAAATATCCTCTTTATTAACTAAAGCGCTAATAGCATCTGTCAGTTGGATTTCATTGCCTGCTCCAGCTTTTTGATTACCTAAAATATTAAATATTTCCGGCGTCAAAATATATCGTCCCATTATCGCTAAATTTGAAGGGGCATCCTCTATTCTTGGCTTCTCCACTAAACTTCTGACTTTAAATAATTTATCGCTTATTTCACTATAGTCAACAATTCCATATCTCGAAACTTCCTGATAACTAACAGGTTTGACACCTATTATCGATGATTGGTATTTATTAAATAATTCCATCATTTGCTTCAAACAGGGCTGCTCCGATTGAACAATATCATCACCAAGTAAAACTGCAAATGGTTCATCTCCAATGAATTTTCGAGCACACCATATTGCATGTCCTAATCCTTTGGGCTCTTTTTGTCTAATGTAATGTATATCAGCTAGAGATGACGATTTTTGCACCTCAGATAAAAGCTCAAGCTTTCCATTCTCTCTTAGGCTAGCTTCTAATTCAAAACTACTATCAAAATGATCTTCTATAGCTCTTTTCCCTTTACCTGTTACTATTATTATGTCTTCAATACCAGATGCCACTGCTTCTTCAATAATGTATTGAATGGTTGGTTTGTCAACAATAGGCAACATTTCTTTTGGCATAGCCTTAGTTGCAGGTAAGAAGCGTGTACCTAAACCTGCAGCAGGTATAATTGCTTTACGAATTCTCATCTTTCTATCTTCCCTCACTATCTCGTCATTTCTTAATAACACTATTGAATTGCAACTAGAAGATAGAAACGTTCCCGCTGACTCATTGAGGCATTGTACAAATATGTGAAGAAGTAAGCCAATCAAAATAATGCTAGTACTATCCTATCCAGCAAACTTTCATTCTTACTTCTTCAATAATTATTAAATTCTATGGTCTAATTAATTAAGTTTTTAAAACTCTAATTCTGATAAGACTTCCCCAAAGAAAAATCTTCTCTGTCTTTTGTTAGATTAGGATTGTAGCATGGGTCATTATCTAATATGTAAGACCACCTATCACGCATCCATTGAATTTCTCCATGGAATCGTTTCTGTTTCGCTGGTGTATCTTCATGACCACGACTCTTTGATTCATAATGATACAGTCTAACTTGAGGCAGCCAAATATTTCGATAGCCTTTATCCCAAATTTTCAAACAAAAATCAACATCATTGAAAGCAACTTGTAATTCTTCTTCAAAACCGCCAACCTCATTATAAATATCTTTTCTAACCATTAAGCAGGCCGCTGTCACCGCAGTATAATTTGAAATCATCTCTAATCGTTTAAAATATCCAGGATGATGTAATGGGAAATGTTTATGGCTATGGCCTGCTACACCACCCAGTCCTAAGACTACTCCTGCATGTTGTAGAGAATCATCAGGATATAGGAGGCTCGCACCAATTGCCCCTATCTCTGAACGGGTGGCATGACCAACCATTTCATCTAACCAATCGGACGTTAATACTTCTACATCATTATTTAGTAGCAATAAAATCCCACCGGTGGCCTTTGTTACTCCATAATTATTCAGTTTCGAGTAATTAAATGGGATGTCTAATTCATAAACAAAAAACCTATTGGGTTCACATTCTGTCCAATGTCTATATAGTTGGTGAGTGCTCTCTTCTTTGCTCCCATTGTCTACAATAATAACTTCAAAATTAGTATATTGAGATTTATTAAATATCGATTCAAGACATTTATTTAATACCTCTGATAAATCTTTACTAGGTATTATTATTGAAACTTTCGGTTGTTCCTTCGAAATGTAGTGAACACGATACAAATTAGAACTATCCTCAAATGTTTCAACCCAACCATCAATTTTTCTTCTCAGTAATGCATCTTCAAGGGCTTTTAAGCCCGCTTCATGTGCATAATTTTTCACGTTTGCATTATTCGCTGTCGAATTCGGAATTGTTCTCCAATGATACAATATTTGTGGGATATGATGTATCTTGTTAGTTAGCTCCGACACTCGCAGCATTAAATCGTAATCTTGACTTCCCTCATATCCTATTCTAAATTTCCCTGCTTCAATCACTATTGACTTTCGATATACTGTCAAATGACAGGTATACATTTGAGATAATAATGTATCCGGTGACCAATCCGGTTTAAAATACGGAGAATGACGTTCACCATCAACTGTTATTTTATCTTCATCACTATAAATAACATCTGCATCTCGGAAATGATTTAATAGTTTTATATTTTCATATAGTGCGATAGTGGCTAACTCATCATCATGATCAAGCAATGCAATAAATTCACCTGTTGCTAAATCTAGCGCATCATTTGATGTTGCAGATATATGACCGTTCTCGGAGCGTATTTTAAACTTTATTCGATCATCTGTCTTTGAATACTCCTCCAAAACTTCCCTAATATGAGGTTTTGTTGAACAATCATCTACAAGACAGAGCTCCCAGTTTGTATAAACCTGTTTTTGTGCTGACTCAATGCAAAGGCGTAACCATTCTTCCTCTACGTTATATACTGGAACTAAAATAGACACAAGTGGTCTATATTTAAAAGTGAGACTTTCTTGTTTCATTGACTCTAATTTACTTTCGCTTGGTTCTTCTAATCTTAGGTAACTATTATAATCATTTTGTATCAAGTCCGATTGAATAGATCCTTGAAATAAGGACTTATTTTTTTTGATTAATCCATTTACTCCTTCATTTCTTAATACGATGCTAATCTTTTTTGACATATATTTTAGCGTACTAAAAGAGTAACCATGTTTTTGGAAAAAACTATTTAATGTACTATAAAACCGTTCTATCTTAGTAATCGATCGGATTGTTACGTTTTTTAATACAAAGTGCTGCTTTTTATCTCCAGGATCTAAACGCAATGTCTGAATATTATTAGGTAGAAATATATACTTCTTTTTTTGCAATAGGCCAGTATCGAGGAAACCAAAAGGAATAACATGTTGCTCTGACATCCCGGAACCAATATCATAATATAATGCTAATGCGGTATGAGATGATGCTGATCCTTCATATGAAATCTCGAACCATCCACCTGTAATTGTAGGCTCAATTAAAAACTGAGGATCACTTCCTGTAGATTCCCACTCACCAACATTATGTTGTATAACATCATGCAATGGCATTAGGCTGATTGCCTTTTGCCCTACTGCTCTTCTTGCCATTTTTTTTGTAATCCTAAATATTTTTTTCACAATGCTTCCGCTATATCTTATTGGTTTTGTCAATTTCCAAGACCGGCTGTTTTGATATTTCAATATTTCAGCAGTAGTTTCATATAGAACTAAATTTGTTTTACTAAGCAATTGTTCTACATGATTTAAATAGTTTGATTTTTCCTTCAGTTCAAATTCGCCCTTTATTGCTTTTAACTGTAAAATCTCTACCTTTTCTTTGAGATTATCTAAATGTTTGTTTACACTATCCAATTGTTGTACTACTTCTATGTCTAACTTAATTTCACTTAAATTGTGGATTGGTAATTGGTTAAAAACCAATTGCGGGTCACTTCTAGTAGTAGTTATAAAAATGCCTTCATCTAATTCAACTAAAGAAGTATATTGGTCCACTACATAAGGTGTTTCGTCTAACAAAGAGATCCAGCTACCATTTGCTTCTTTTATCATAATCGATTTTATTTCCAGGTGGCCTGGACTATTTATTGGATCGATTCGCAACGAAGTTATGTATTTGTTTAAGAGAAATGAAAATGTATGTTGATCGTTGATAAACGCTTCTTGTTTAAAGCTTCTATCCTCACTGAAAGATTGATCATATTGTTCATTCCAATAAATCTGTACAAATATTGAATCTTCCTTACTTACGTTTTTTTCAATCTCTAAAACTTCTGTTGGTGTTATGCCGAAGTATTCATAACAACGCTCCATAAAAATTTGTTCAATATTACTTTGAACAATTTCATTGTGTCCAATATCGTGTATCTTAGCTTGGAGATTCATTTCACTTATTAAGAAAACTAGAATAAGGAACCTGATATCGATATTTCTAGGCAACATTTCTTGAATTTTATTTACTGGAAACTCTTTATTTGAAATAGAATCTTCTAAATAATAAAAAAACCTTATGATGTCTATCCAAAATAATTGTGTATGTCTGCTAAGATCAAAATCCACCAAATATGGACCTTCATTTGTTATTATTATGTTATTCGCCGCTATATCTCCCGAACTTAAGATTGATTTGAATTTAAGTCTTTCGCCATATTTTTCAAGTTCATCTAAAAAACATTGAATTATTTCACTATTATCCGTTATTTTTTCAACTCGGTTTCTTATTTTCTCTATTTCATCATTAAAAGTGCTATCCATATTATTTCCAGAGATTATCATTAATTCTTGGACAATCAATTGAATTAACTGAAATGAACTATCTAAAAAACCATTCTCTTTAATTTCCTGTGTGAGTGTATGTCCTTGAATATATTGTTCAACAAGATAATAATCGAGGTTACCTTGATAAATCGTGAAAATTTTCGGTGCTCGTACAACTTTGTTTCCTTCTAATTTCTTTTGCAATTTTTTAGCTGCCTCAATATTAAAAAAATCAGTATTTGGCAATTTCTTAATTGAACATAATGGCTGGCCTTGAAGATGAACGAGGAAGCGTGAGGTTGCAGCTTTAGATGTTCTATAATGATTATTATTTATTGTTGTAATTCGAATATCTTTAGCTTGTTCTTCCTCAATAAGTCCTGATTGCAACAAAGCTATCATGAGTTCCATATTGCCATTCAACCTTTCTTTTTTAAGACAAACCCATAGGATGGACAGAAGTATTGAGCTACATTATTTAACGCCAAAGTATTATAAAGATGACGCAGTTCATTTTGATACTCAATACCATGACCGTTCGAGCCGTCATATTCCAAAACTTGATGTGAATTTTTTAACAGATATGAATTAACATCTTCAAGTTGAACCATAACTCGAATGAGTTTATAATCCGGGTAACAAGCATAAACTCTTTCAATCGACAATCCAGCATCCTGAAATAGCTGCTCATACTCCGATAATGACCATGTCTTAGCCGGAATAGATTTATTTCTAATCGCATTATACTTCTCATTCGCAAATTTTTCAGATAAATACATTAAATGAGACATACTAGTGTGATCATCATGAGTGCCCATAATATACTTAGCACCCAAGCTATTCTCAATTCCGATATAAATAATTCCATCATTTGTTAACAAACTCGCAGCTTTGCTTAGTGCATTTATTTGACACTCTTTAATAGATTCGTTTTCAGCTCTGCCGGACGCTATCCACTCCAATGATCCATTAAAGACAATCAAATCAAAAATTTCTTCATTAAAAGGAAATGTAAGGAAATTCCCTTGAATTCTTGATAAATTAACTTTTTCCTGCTTTGCAATCTCTAATAAAATGTCTAGTCGGTTTTTTGTTAGATCGAAAGCAATACTTTTTCCGTATCGAGCAAGTGGTATTGCTACTTGACCCCAGCCTGAACCAACATCTAAGTACAATCCACCAGGTTTGACATTAATAATATCCAAAAATTGCGAACGACCTGGATCTGTAATAATTCGATATAACCACGGTTGCTTCTTAAAATAACGTTGAGCAACAACCTCTTCCCACTTTTTTTGCTGTAATTCCTTGATTAAATTAATTTCTTCTTGCTCAGGTAGATCCGCATATGTCCCAGCATATTTATTTTCTATAAGTAATCCATCTTGAGATATGGTTACTTGTTCAGCACTTTTAAGTAAGTCTTTTAAAAAAATATTGTGCATCTGACTCACCTTACTTTCTCTTTCATTTCGTACACCAGATCTATTTCACTTTCCAAATTTGCTATCCCAAAGCTTCTGTCTCCTAGCAATGGAAGTATTTTCATTTCGATAACATCATATCTTCGATCTAAAGGAATAATATCACCATCTAATAGTTCAACAAATCCAAGAGAAATATAATAATCACCGGGTATTAGTCTCATAATATGTTTAAAGGTCACTTCAACCTGCTCATCCTGAACTAATGCACGGAATGGCATATTTCGGAAGTATGTATTGGATCCATATACTTCAAGACCTTTGATTGATTTAATTGTCATTGCAAATATAGGCTGCTGTATCTCTTTTAACGCCTTCGCTTTGAATGAGACGATTAGTTCCTCACCAGTGATCACCGTTTGATTAAAATCATCAACTTTCCCGTTCACAAAAACCTCATTAATGACTCCATCATTATTTCCATACCGATATTCTTTTGTTATTGTCTCGTCAATCAGATTCGCTCTTTTGAAATCGTCAGACTCTTCAACAGTGAGAGCATCATTCTGTTTTTTTTCAGTCGGAAGAGAATAATTAGAAAACAAAATTTTTGTATAGTGGTTTACTACTTCATTAGGTTCCCCAATTTGAATCAGTCTTCCCTGATCTATTAGGATTACGCGGTCACAGATTTGACGAATGGTTTGCAGGTCATGCGAAACAACAATGATAGTTTTCCCTGAATTTTTTAGTGCTTTTATTTTTTCAAAGCATTTAAGCTGAAATCGGCCATCCCCCACCGACAAAGCTTCATCTACTATCAAGATTTCCGGATCAACATTTACTGAAACAGCAAATGCAAGCCGAACGTACATTCCACTTGAATAAGTTTTCACTGGTTGATCTATAAAGTCACCAATATCAGCAAATTTCAACACGTCGTCCATCCGTTTTTCGATTTCATTACGACTGATTCCAAGAATAGCAGCATTTAGATATACATTTTCTCTTCCTGTGAATTCGGGATTAAATCCACTACCTAACTCCAGCAATGCTGCAACACGGCCATTTAAACTTATGTTACCTGTAGTAGGCGTTAGTGTTCCCGCTATCATTTGTAACAATGTACTTTTTCCCGAACCATTCCTTCCTACAATCCCTACTGCTTCTCCCTGTAATATTTCAAAGGACAAGGGATTCAGAGCTACAAAATCCTTATAAAACTTTTTTTTCTTAGCAAATATCTGCTTTAAACGATCTGAGGGTTTTTTATATATTCGAAAGGTTTTTGACACATTAGTTACGTTAATTGCTGTTTTCATATATACACCTTTCTTACAAGACATCCGAAAAGCCTTGTTTAGTTTTTCTAAACCATATTAATCCTAGTATGCTAATGATAATCGAAGAAATTAATTGTATTAAATATGAGTTGATACTAGGTAGTTCGCCCCAAATAACAACGTTACGAATATTTTCAACAAAATAAGTTATAGGATTCAATTGATAAAACCACTTGAACTCATTAGGTATAACATCAATAGAATAAAAAATTGGACTTAACAACATAAGGGCCTGAACCGCAACACCAATGATTTGGCCTATATCTCGTAAAAACACTCCTATAGAAGACAAAAACCACGATAGTCCAAGAGTATATAAAATCAATGGTAAAAGAACAAACGGCAGCATAAGAATGCTCCAGCTTAAACCACTGCCGAAGATCTGTTGGAAAATGATAACTAGTAAAAAATTTATACTTGCATTAATCAAGGCTGATCCAACTGCTATAATTGAAAAAGTTTCCACAGGGAATACCACTTTTTTAACATAGTTAGGATTACTAGTAATCAAATGAGGTGATCTTGAAATAACTTCGGCAAACAAGTTGTATGTAGAAAGTCCACAAAAAATAATAATAGCAAACTCTATTGTACTAGAACTATCCGTTTTCCATTTGGCCTGAAAAATTTCTCCAAACACAAATGTATAAACGAGTAACATTAATAAGGGTGTAATTATAGTCCAAGTAAACCCTAATTGTGAGCCTTTGTAACGACTTAAGGTTTCTCTTTTTACAAATTGTAAAATGATACTCTTGTTCCGCTTTAAATATTGCATACCTCGTACAACCAACTATTCCATCTCCAAACTATAGTTTCAATTTAAATCAGTACACCGATTTAATCCATATAGGTGTGAAATCCATTCTCGTTATCTTACCAAAGTTCCTCCCATTTTCATACCTAATTCTCCTTCCAAAACCAAACAAATTGTAGAATTTTTGCGAAACGTCGCCGTATTCGACAAATCCCATTACCTACAAATTTGTAAACAACATACAAATTACATCCCTTCTATTCTAGTAATCTCCCCCCCTATTTGTTAAAATACAAACAGAAGCAACCGATATTTATATACATATAACAAGGATGAGGAGTACTTACGAATGAGCGCACGAACGAATGAAAAAGCCAATACGCCTGCGACAGCCGCTGATGTCGCGCTGTTGCGTTGGATTGGAACAATTGGTATCGCCTTATTTTTGGTCATTTTCCCTTACGAGAAAGGCTTGTTTAATGGTTATGAACTAGCTTTTGAGAAACCCATTTATACTGCCGCTATTTTCGGATATGTGCTGCTGATTGCCGCAGCCGCCTACGTTTACCGTAAAGCCCAGCATCACAGCTACAGGGGCTTTTTGTCGATTGGCGTCATGATTTTGCCGCTCATTTATTGGCTCTCTTCCTTTCAAGCCGTATCCAGCTATTATGCAAAGTTCATGACGCTTGTGTTCTTCTTGCTCGCAGCTTTATTTATTGCCAGCCTCTATCTGGCGGAGTCTAAGCAATCCCGCAAGACGATCGAATATGCGCTCATGCTTTCTTCCTACTTGATTGTCCTGCTTGGTATTTTCAACTTATTTGGTCAAATGTACTACAGAGACGCGCTTTGGCTAGCCCATGACGGCTACCGTCTATCCTCGGTTTTTCAATATTCAAATACGTATGCGGGCTTTCTCGTCGCATTATTTCTAGTTAGCCTTTATTATGCCGTACACTGTATTCGTCCTTCTGCACGAATCATTCATGCGGCTATGCTTGTTCCAATCTGGATCTCCTTCATGTTTACCTATTCACGCGGGGCAATCGTTGTTATTCCGGTCATGATCCTGGTTTTGCTTCCGTTTCTTCGTTTCACGAAACAAATTGCTTATCTCATTTTCATGGTTCTATCCGTAATTGTCTCTATGGCCATATTAGGCAAGCTCACAACGAATGCGGATGCAATTGCTAAACTTGTGCAGCCAACAGAAACGAAAGCTGAAAGTCCAATTTCCTTGTTCAGCTCTTTGCCGTTGCAGAACTGGGGACTCCTACTTCTAGGAATGATTGTGACGACTGTTCTAGTTATGCTCTATCATGCCAAAGTGAGCGGCTGGATGGAGACAAAGCTGTCCAAGGTTGCCACGCGCAAATGGTCCTTCGCAGCCATGCCTGTTATCGCTATAATACTGGCTGCTATAGCTGCCGGAAGCTTACTTGGCAGCAGTGCCATTCGCGGCTTGCTACCTGACAAAATTGCTACCCGCTTTGAGAACATTAACCTTCAGCAGCATAGCGTACTTGAACGACTAACCTTCTACAAAGACGGTCTTCATGTAGCCGAAGATTACCCGTTGCTTGGCGGCGGCGGCGGCGCTTGGCAGGCGATGTACGAGCAATATCAGAACAACCCATATTGGAGCCGACAAGCCCATAGCTTTTTCGTTCAAGTACTCGTTGAAAGCGGCTGGTTAGGACTAATCGCGCTAATTGCTTTTCTAGCATTTGTATATGGCTTATACATTAGAAAATTCATTCGCCATCCTGAGCTGCGCGGCAGTCACTTTATCTTTTTCATCTTCTCATTAGGCCTGCTTATGCACAGTGCGATTGATTTCGATATGAGCTATGTCTTTATCAGCGCAGTTGTCTTTATCTGCTTAGGTTCCATGCTTGCGCCTTACGGAAGCAAGCTTACGTTTGAGCGAATAAGTTTAAAAACAGTAACAGACCAAGGTTGGTTCAAGCTTGCTGTCCCATCTCTATTAGCGATACTGTCCCTATTTGCGATCATTATCGCCGCTCGTGAAACCAGTGCGGTTAATAAATACGATAAGACATACGCGCTTGCCGTTCAACAGCAGACTTCTCTAGATGAACTGCTTCCCATGCTGGACGAGGCTATTGATGCATCGCCTTCGCATTCCGCGTTTGCACTGACGAAAGTTAATTGGCTCGAGCAAGCCTATGCGCAGACGAGCAATGCTGAACTATTAGAGGATGCTATTCAAACCGTCAATCTCGGAAGAGAGGCGGATCCCTATAACCGTGTCCTGCTTATGTCCCAGTATCGTTTGTTCCAAACGAAAGGCTCATTCGACGAATCCTTGGATGTCATTGATGAAGGACTGAAAAAATTCCCTTGGGACATTAATTTGTATGAAGCAGCGATCACGTCCTATGTCAAAGCTTACGAAACGGCATTAACCGGTAAAAATGAGCTGAGCGCAGGAAAATATTCACAGCGCGTAAACGAACTATCCCTTGAAATACAAAGAAGAATTGATCAGCTGGCTGAATTGCCGCCTGAACAGCAGCAGGGTCGCTCCTTCGCCTTCACGCCGGCTATTGAACAAGCTCTTTCACAGCTTGAGTTAGCCTCTGCAAAATAAAGTTTTATCCCGAGAAAACGGCTCGTCTGCATGCTTTGTGTGCAGCGAGCCGTTTTTTCGTATGCATTGACAATTCTGGACAGCAACTGATCAGCCACATATTATGCACAAAAAAACCTTCAACACCACTAGAAAGTGGAGCTGAAGGTTTTTGTTCATTCAATATTACTTACAAAGCAGAAACTGAGTCTCAAAAAAAAGTATTTCGAGACAGCCCATCAACAGATCGATTCGTCTATTCCTATGAAGCAACATCTCGCTTTTTAAAAATATACCAGGTTAGCGCGATGAACACGACATAATATACACCAAGCACGGCTAGGGAATACCCTAAAGTCATGCCTTCTCTCATTGGATTACCATCTAAATACTGAGTTAGATTTAAGTGGATAAACAACAAATAATCGATCCACGTATAATCCAGCATGGCAATGAGTCCAACAAAGCTATTCACCCCAAGCAGCAGGAACAACGCAAATCCGATAGCAAGCCCGCTGCTGCGGAATATGGTGGACAGCATAAAAGCCAAGGTTACTGTCACAACCAGTGAAATCAGCGTTAAACCGTAGTATTTCAGCATATAGGAAAACGGGCTGCCGCCTTCCATCCCTACAAAGGTTGTTTCCGCATCTGGACCTGCATTTATTCCAAAACAAATCCAGTTCACGAGCATCGTGCTGCCAAACAAGATGATAGCAAGCAAAAGCGCGAATATCATAATCGATATATATTTAGACAATAGTATTTTGGAGCGCGACCACGGGCGGATCAGCAGCAATTTAATTGTCCCGCTCGTAAATTCTTCTGCGACTCCCCCAGCTGCGATAACAACTGTAAATATCGTTACGAGCAAGAACAAAATGGATGATTCCATAAAGGCTACATCCCACATCGAGGTGCTGCTTCTCTCACCGAATATAAGCCATAAAATCGATATTGTTAATACTAGTAAAACCAGGATCCCTGCCATTACCCACGTACGAGGACGACGGTAAATTTTCATATTCTCATTCTGAATCAGCGGCAAAAAATTACCCAATTCGTTCCCCTCCAGTCACTTCGAGGAATTGATCCTCTAATGTTTTGACTTGTGCACGAATACCGTATACTTTAATACCAGCGGCGACGAGCGAAGCATTGATTGCAGCTGTGCTCTCCCGATCTGCTTCTACCGCAATCGTATTGGCACCCTCCAGCTCACCTGACAGGCCTGCAGCTTGCAATACGTTAATTGCTGCTTGCGGTTGATCGATCTCAATGACGACCCGATTGCTTGCCTTAGCCGCGTGCTCCCCTCTAATCGTCCTTACATCAATCAGCTTCCCGTTCTGAATAATGGCTACTCGGTCACACATCAGCTCCATCTCGGAGAGCAAATGACTCGATACGAATACAGCGATGCCTTCTTCCTTGGACAATAGGCGCAAGTAATCACGAAGCTCGCGAATTCCTGCTGGATCCAAACCATTCGTCGGCTCATCCAATATGAGCAGCTGCGGTTTATGTAAGATGGCCTGAGCGACACCTAGACGTTGACGCATGCCGAGTGAGTATGTTTTAACCTTATCGCGAATGCGGCCTTCTAGTCCAACCAGCTTAACGACCTCATGAACACGATGCTCGGTAATGCCTGGAATCATCCGTGCGTAATGAATCAAATTATCGTAACCGCTTAAATATTTATACATTTCAGGATTTTCTACGATTGCCCCAACATGACGAATCGCTTTCTCGTATTCTTTGGTTATGCTGTGCCCGCCAATCGTAATTTCTCCGTCAGTGAGCGACATCAAACCCACCATCATGCGAATCGTTGTCGTTTTGCCTGATCCATTGGGTCCAAGAAAACCAAATACTTCCCCAAGCGGCAAGTCAAGCGTCAATCGATCAATGATCGTTCTTTTGCCAATTTTTTTAGTTACGTTATGCAATTTAACAATAGGCTGCTCCATATCCGTGCTCCTCCTTCAAAAATCCAAATCTTATTCATTATAAACGATCAAGGAAACAATTGGAAGTTTACAAAAAAATACACCTCCATCCTACAGCTGAGCTGCGGAATGGAGGCTTGAATTATCATTCGTTCGATAGGGCTGTATAACATGTTCGGCAACTTTCGCATCTGCGCGAAGGAACATTTTATAGTCATAGTTACTGGTCTTACCCGCCGTTCCTACTATAGCATCCAGCTTATCCTGCTCCACGCTGCATGCTAAGCAATAACCCATTGGATGTACCACTCGGAAAAAACCTGTTCGGAATAAAATATCCGCTTCAGGATTTGTAAGCATCTCCCTGCAACTAACACAATAAAAACGGTCCTTTGAACATATCATCCGATAGATCGCTCCCTCTCTCTTTCGTAATGATTGTATCAACTTTTTTTTAGATTAATGTCCATTTCCAATTGCAGACGCTCGATTATAACGTCTATGGGCAGCCCACCTTGATATTTTTCTCCAATAAGGGATTTGCAGTACTGCAGCCTCAATCAATCGCGAGCGCCAATGATGTACATAAATGGCTCTGCCGTCCCTATGAACGGCCCTCAGCTTGCCGATGATTTGTGAATAGGAAACAGGTAGCTCCGGCACATCATAGGTATCAGCTCGGAATGTATAAATAGCTGGCTGCTGTTCGTCATCTAAGTCAATGATTCGATATAACAAAAGCTGTCCTTCTTTGTTTACAAACAAGCACACATCGCCAATCTGCAGATCATTCTCTCGTACTTTAACGAATGTGGATACGTTCCCATCCTGGACGAGGGGATACATCGCATCTCCGTAGCACGTAATATCGATAGATCCTCTGCTAGCCATGACCTTCGCAATAATGACAGCCAGCTCATTCCGAACCATCATACTCTAGTCTCCTATACCATATTAATTTGACTAGTAATCTCATCCCAAGTGATACCGAGCCTAATGATGTCGTCATCCGCGATCTGCTCGCCTGTTTGAACTTCGATCAACTCCATATTTACGATGGCACGTACGCTATGACGGGTTCGCTCCGGTATCGTTATCGTATCCCCCGGTCCAATATGCCTATACATTTCATCAAGAATTAGAATCCCCTCTCCTGATAAAACCGTCCATGCTTCCTTGCGTTTGAAATGCATCTGATAGCTCATATTGTTTCCAGCTGCAATAAATAGTCTTTTGGTCATGCTATGTAATCCTGAAGCAAGTATAACGGAATCTACTACCTTAGAATGCCCCCAGCGCCGTTCCTCGTATTTAGGCTTCTCGTTCATGGACTGAAGCTTTGCATTCAACATCGAATCGGCGTCTTTATTAGCAACAAGAATCCCATCAGGGCTTGCAGCCACTATGATATTGTTCAATCCAACAATTGAGATCGGTATGTCTAGTTCATTAAATAGCTGCGACTGGTCGCTGTCATGCGAGATGTCTCCAGCCCCCATCCTCTCAAAGGCTATTTCCTGGGATAAGGTTTTCCATGTTCCTAGATCTTTCCACTGCCCATCATAACGAATAACAGAGCACAATGCCGTTTTTTGCGTAACCTCAGCCTCGAAGCTCGCTTTAGGCAGCTTATAATATTGCTTGTATAACTCATCGTAATGGATTGGCAGACCGCGGTTCATGAGCATTGTGATCATAAAATCAAGCTTAAAAGCATAAATGCCGGTATTCCATAGCGCACCTGCTTTTATCAATGCTGACGCTTCAGCCTCATATGGCTTTTCCTTGAATAGCCTTACTGACTGCTCATACGAGCCTTCTTCCTCGCTCAGCCAGCTCGATTCCGGAATGATATATCCATATTGCTCAGATGGGCAGCAAGGCTTGGTCCCGACCATAAGCAGTTCTGAGCGACTCTCTCTCTCCAGTTTCGGGAGTCCTCTGATACATGAAAAGAAATCACTTTCCACAAATGCGTCAACCGGCATTACGATGACCGTTTCACTTAAAGATACACCTGCAATCGAATACAAATAAGCAGAAGCTAATGCCACGGCTGGATATGTGTCCCGCTGCTCGGACTCAAGAATGACCGGTGCTTCTGAACCAAGCTGCCTCTGCAGCAGCTCGAGCTGATCGCGGCAGGTCGAAATCCGCGTATGCTCCTGCAGATCAGCCTCATCTAGCTGTCGCCATATTCGCTGCAGCATGGACTCCATCGTCCCATCAGGGCTTTCTAGCACCGACAAATACTGCTTGGCCCGGCTGCTGTTTGATAACGGCCATAGCCTTTTGCCAGACCCGCCGGATAACAAAATAATTTTCAAAGCATAAGCCCCCTTCTTACAGGTCCTCGCCTAATACCTGATCATGACCTATCCGCTGTAATGCAGCCTTTTCGTATTCAATAGCCGACTATATAAATAATGGATTTTTTGCTGCTGTGGCTGTCTCTCCAATATTTCCTGATTCATTACACCTATGATCAAAGAACGCAGCGTATTCGAGCATTCGAACAATACGCCATGTGCATATTGATTATCCTGTTTCGCATTCCATACGATTCGACCTCTCACAATAATTTGCACATTTGAGATCGTCATCCGAAATTCCACAAAATAATTATGCTGAACGGGCAAATGCAGACCCGACAGAAAGCACAAACCGCTTTGACTCAAATTAAGCAAAAGAACGGTAGTTGTCGAGGGAGTCAACTGCTGACCGTCTTTGCTAACCAATCTTAACTCTGCCTTTACGCCTTCCGTGAAGCGAAGCCTGATGTGGGCGCGCGAGGTATCGTTTGCATTCGTCGCCATTTGCCATTCCTCCATCGTACCTAGTAGATAATTTGATTCTTTTTCCTCATGAATTTCAGCAAATGTATGCATAATTCTCACATCCGTATTAGAATAGATAGACAGAAGTTTTTTCATTACAGGAGGCATTGGATGAATATCGGCAATCGACTTGCGGCACTTAGGGCTGAGCGGAAATGGACGCAGCTGCATACCTCTGCCGCGTTAGGTATCTCACGCGCCGCATTATCACATTATGAAAAAAACCGAAGAGAGCCCGACTCTGAAACGTTATTGAAGTTTGCAAACTTATTTCAAGTTACGGTCGACTATTTGGTTGGCAGAACATCCATCCGTGGCCAGCAATTAACCGATGGCGTGCGGAATTTTGTCGATCAACTCGAGCTTTCCGATGATGATCTGCTGAATAAATATCAACTGACCATCGATGGCCGGGTACTTACTGCTGAGGAAACAAAATGGTTCATTAACTTTGTACGTGCAGAACGATTGGAGAGCTAGTACCATCTACCACTGCAGGCCATTTGGCCTTGCATATCCCGATCTGCTCGAATATGTCATCTATTATAAGAACAATGAAGGGTGAAGAAATGACTGCTTCTTCTGTTGTCATCTTGACTTCTACTCTACTCATAAAAATAAACTCCTAATAGAAAAGTGATAATGATACCAATATTAACATCATTATACCCGACCCGCCGGATGGAATTTGTCAGTTAATGGACGCATCTTTTTTCTAATTTGGTGGCATTTTGTCGAAAAACAAAAGGGACTGTCGCCTGAAGTAATTATTGCTACTTCAGGGACAGTCCCTTATTTCAATCATTCAGTTACGACGCTTAAATATATTATTTCCCGCCTGCGCGCGCAAGCTCTCTTTTATTCGCTTCGAAGGCAGCAAGCAATGCTGCTTCCCCAACTAAACCGGTATCCTCAACCTTACGGATTTGCTCAAGCATACGTTTGTAATCCTTCGGAATAACTTTGACGAATTTCGACAAAGAAGCATCCCAATCATTCAGCAAACGTGATCCAATTGCGCTTTCCGTATATTGCACATGTGATTCAACCAAGCCCCGCAGCTCTGCTACATCGACCGAGTCCTCAAGACGCTCCAGCAATACCATTTCAAGATTGCAATGATTGTAGAAATCGCCTTTCTCGTCGTAGATGTATGCAACGCCGCCAGACATACCAGCCGCAAAGTTGCGACCTGTGTTGCCTAGGATAACGACACGTCCACCTGTCATATATTCGCAGCCATGATCGCCTACGCCTTCTACAACGACATTCGCTCCACTGTTACGAACAGCGAACCGTTCACCTGCTGCGCCACGGATATACGCTTGACCGCTAGTCGCGCCATATAGGGCAGTGTTGCCGATAATGACATTCTCCTCAGCCACGAAAGTTGCCTTTGGAGATGGTGCAACAATGATTTTACCGCCAGAGAGGCCTTTACCGACGTAGTCATTCGAATCGCCTTCGATCGAAAGCGTGATGCCTTTCGGTACGAATGCGCCAAAGCTCTGTCCAGCCGTCCCAACAAAATGGTAAGAAATCGTATCTTCTGGCAATCCGGCTGCACCGTAGCGGCGAGTAACCTCACTGCCTAGAATCGTACCGACAACACGGTTCGTATTCAGGATCGGGAAGGTACCGCGTACGCGTTCACCGTTCTCAAGCGCTGCTTGCGCAAGAGGAACCAGCTGCTGCATATCAAGCGATAGCTCAAGGCCATGGTTCTGCTCTTGGATGTTGTAGCGAACAGCATCCTGCGGAAGATCCGCTTCGTACAGCAAGCCTGAAAGATCGATGCCCTTCGCTTTGTAATGCTCGCGAAGCTGCTTCGTTTCAAGAATATCAACGCGTCCGACCATTTCTTGAATGGTACGGAAGCCAAGTTCAGCCATAATTTCACGCAGCTCTTCAGCAATGAAGCGCAGGTAGTTTACCACATGACTTGGATCACCCATGAATTTCTTGCGAAGCTCAGGGTTTTGCGTTGCTACACCAACAGGACATGTATCCAGCTGGCACACACGCATCATAATGCAGCCAAGCACGATGAGCGGTGCTGTAGAGAAGCCATACTCTTCCGCACCTAGCAATACTGCAATGGCAACATCTCGGCCATTCATCATTTTGCCATCCGTCTCAAGCACGACACGGTCACGCAATTTATTAAGCATGAGCGTTTGATGCGTTTCAGCTAAACCAAGCTCCCAAGGCAGACCCGCATGACGGATAGAACCCATTGGAGAGGCGCCTGTACCGCCATCATAGCCGCTGACCATGATAACATCAGCGCGGCCTTTCGCAACGCCAGTCGCGATCGTGCCTACACCAACGCCGGAAACGAGCTTAACGTTAATCCGTGCGCGCGGGTTGGCATTTTTCAAATCATGAACGAGCTCCGCCAAATCCTCAATAGAATATATATCATGATGCGGCGGCGGTGAAATGAGTCCTACGCCAGGAGTGGAGCCACGAACCTCAGCTACCCAAGGATAAACTTTAAGGCCAGGCAGCTGTCCGCCTTCACCGGGCTTCGCGCCTTGTGCCATTTTAATTTGAATCTCGTCRGCATTTACCAAGTAGTTGCTCGTTACGCCGAAACGTCCTGAAGCTACTTGTTTAATTGCACTGCGTCTGGAATCTCCATTCGCATCAGGGATAAAGCGCGCCGGATCTTCCCCGCCTTCGCCCGTATTCGATTTGCCGCCAAGACGGTTCATCGCGATAGCAAGGCTCTCATGCGCTTCTTTACTAATTGAACCAAACGACATTGCTCCGGTTTTGAAGCGTTTCACGATCGATTCGATCGATTCGATTTCGTCTAACGGAATCGCTTGACGTCCATCCTTGAATTGAAGCAAGGAACGCAGCGTCAAATGCTTCTTGTCCTCGCCTTGAACGAGCGTTGAGAATTTCTTGTACAGCTTGTAATCATTCGCGCGCGAAGCCATCTGAAGCGTATGGATCGTCTGCGGCGTGAACAAGTGATCCTCGCCGTCTTTGCGCCATTGGTAATCGCCGCCCGAATCAAGCTCCTTCTCGCTTCCCTCTTGCTCTGAGAATGCACGGTTGTGATGCTTCAACGTCTCTTCAGCAATCACATCAAGACCGATACCGCCGATACGTGAAGGCGTCCATGTGAAGTACTCGTTGATAACATCCTCTTTCAAGCCGAGTGCTTCAAAAATTTGAGCGCCGCGGTAGGATTGGATCGTCGAGATACCCATTTTGGACAATATTTTAATAACCCCTTTAGTGGCGGCTTTGATGAAGTTTTTCACTGCTTTATCATGTGACACGCCGCGCAGCATGCCTTGGCGAATCATATCGTCCAGCGTTTCGAAAGCCAGGTACGGGTTAACTGCGCTTACGCCGTAACCAAGCAGCAATGCAAAGTGATGCACTTCGCGCGGCTCGCCAGACTCAAGCAGAATAGCTACCTTCGTACGCGTACCTTGACGGATCAAATGGTGATGCAAAGCGGATACCGCAAGCAAAGCGGGAATTGCAGCATTGTCTTTGTCCACACCGCGATCGGATAGAATTAACAGGTTATGTCCCTTAGCGATTACGCGGTCAGCAGCTTCGCACATTTGTGTAAGCGCGGCGCGCAAGCCCGTTTCTCCTTCGCTTGCAGGGAAGAAGATCGGGAGCGTGATGGAACGGAAGCCAGGACGACGCACATGGCGCAGCTTAGCGAATTGCTCATTGGACAAAATCGGCGTATCCAGCTTGATATGGCGGCAGCTCTCCGGCTCCGGGTTAAGCAAGTTTCGTTCAGGTCCGATTGTCGTACCCGTTGCCGTAATGATTTCCTCGCGGATTGCATCGATCGGCGGGTTCGTTACCTGCGCGAACAATTGCTTGAAGTAGTTGTACAGGCGCTGCGGGCGCTCTGACAATACAGCAAGAGGCGCATCATAGCCCATCGAAGCAATCGGCTCTGCACCGCTGCCAGCCATAGGCTCAAGCACTTTCCGCACGTCCTCAAACGTATAGCCGAAAGCTTGCTGTCTCAATTGAACAGTGGCGTGATTCGGCTCGGGAAGCTCTGGCGCTTCAGGCAGATCCTCAAGATCGACGAGATGCTCATTCAACCATTCGCGGTAAGGATGCTCTGTCTCGATCTCCGCTTTCACTTCCTCATCAGAAATGATGCGGCCTTTCTCTGTATCAACTAAAAGCATGCGTCCTGGACGCAACCGGTCTTTGTACAAAATATCTTCAGGCGGAATCTCAACGGTTCCCGCTTCAGAGCCGAGAATAATATGATCATCCTTCGTTACGTAATAACGCGCAGGACGCAGACCATTGCGGTCAAGCACCGCACCGATTTTCACGCCGTCCGTAAAACCAAGCGCTGCCGGTCCGTCCCATGGCTCCATCAACGTACTGTGGTATTCATAGAACGCTTTGCGCTCGTCGCTCATGTTCTCATGGTTGGACCATGGTTCTGGAACCATCATCATTGCGGCATGTGCCATCGAACGGCCCGACAAGAACAGGAATTCAAGCGTATTATCGAACATAGCCGTATCAGAGCCGTCAGGGTTAATGACCGGCTTAATTTTCTCGATATCGTCACCGAACAGCTCCGTGGCAAACAACGTTTGACGGGCATGCATCCAGTTCACGTTGCCGCGAAGCGTATTGATCTCGCCATTGTGAATCATGTAATGGAAAGGATGCGCGCGTTCCCAGCTTGGGAACGTGTTTGTACTGAAACGGGAGTGCACGAGTGCCATTGCCGATACAACCGACTCATCGTTCAGCTCCGTGTAGAATGAGCGAACCTGCTCGGTTGTAAGCATCCCTTTATAAACGATCTTTCTCGAGGACAAGCTCGAGAAATAAAACATATTGCCGCCTTCTTTGCCGGCATAACGAATCGCAAGCTCCGAACGCTTACGAATCACATAGAGTTTGCGTTCGAACGCCATGTTGTCCTTCAAGCTATCGTTCATGCCAATAAATAGCTGACGAACATATGGCTTAACAGCCAATGCCGATTCACCTAGCTTCTTATCGTCCGTTGGTACTGTACGCCATCCGATTACCGATTGGTTCTCTTCCAGTACAATCGATTCCACTTCACGCTCAATTGCGGTGCGAGCAGCTTCATCCTGGGGCATGAAAATCATGCCTACGGCATAATGCCCTTCGGCAGGCAGCATGATTTCTTGCTTCTTTAATTCAGCTGCAAAAAAGGCATGCGGAATTTGAAGCAATATACCCGCTCCATCTCCTGTATTCGGTTCGCTGCCTTGACCGCCGCGATGCTCCATGTTCTCGAGCAGCATCAGCGCTTGGCGGATGACCTTGTGTGATTTGATTCCCTTGATGTTGGCCACAAAGCCCATGCCGCATGCATCTTTCTCAAACTGCGGATCATAGAGCCCCTGCTTAGGCGGCAATCCCAAAATATGTTCTTTCATTGTGTGCAACCTTTCTATGAGAAGATTTTTGGGTAAGCGTGAACGTGTTGAAAATAAGCATCGATGAATACGCATTTCGCTTCATTTTTCGCTTGTTTTATCATAGAATGGTAGCCAGCGAGGCGCATCGGCCTGCTCCTTTCCACCCATAAGCTAAACGGCTGCTGCTTCGACAAAAAGAGCGCATCCGATTAATTGACCATATACCGGGCCTATACCGCGACATTGCGATTATTATATTATTTTAACATTAGGCCATAACGGAATCAATTTAATATTTTCATAATTATTTGCACTATTTTACTACAATAGCATAGGAATACTGCCTTTATTAAGCAATGCTGAGACCGATTCACCGCGAAATACAAGCATAGCACAGTTCGCTGCTTCTATTTCCTTATATTTTATCAGAAGGAAGTGTTCCTGTTGTATAGCAAGTTAAGGAAAGTGGCCGTTCAGCCTGCAGCATGCGTTATAATTGCGTTTTTATTTGTAAGTACGTTTGCATGACTTCCTCTGATTGGCCATACCGTACGGGCAGAGTCTGCCTCCCCATCAAGCATGGCGGCTCCCGCCACAGCCAAAACCTACCGTATCGTCGCTGTCGGAGACTCTGTGACTGCAGGCTATGAGCATGGCTTCACCGAGCAGTCCATTCCATGCGGCTATGTAGAGTTACGAGCAAGCCTTATTTCACGGATACCGCAGCAGCTACGAGCTTATCGTCAGCGCCAAGCGGATATGAATCCGAGCTCGAATCGGCGCTGCGGCTAATGCTCCGACTCCAGCCCCAAGCGCAAATCATTGTAGTAGACCAATACTTGCCTATTCCCAAGCCGATAAGACTCGGCGCTCTTGTTTTTCCATTATACCCAGAAGCCGACCGTTTGTTCCTTGAAGCAAGCGTCAAGCAGCTATGTGAGCGCCTTAACCTCATCGTTCAACGGCTGGCAAAAGACGGCTATCATGTGAGGTCGCAAATTGCCATAGCAGCTTTCGTACATAACGAGCTCGGATACACATTAATTGCAGACGATGACATACATCCAAGCGATGCATGCTACGCGGCTATGGGGAAAGCATTCGCCAGGGCCAGTTGGGGTGATTTTCGCGAGGTAAAAACTGCGGTGCAGGAGCTGCCTATTCATAATGTTATCGATGGCAAAGAGCTGCTCGGCACGAGCGGCTCCCGCATTGTAATTACTATGCTTATTTGCCACTTTGCAGCGTAGCGGATGCAATGGGGACGAGTGTGAAATGGAACCCCTCGGTGCGCACGGCTTCGATTAAGCTGGCGGATCGAACCGTCGATATCGCTGCCGGATCCGCAGCCATTACGGTTAATGGCGCAGCTCGGACGCTTGAAACGCCTCCTGCCATCATCAATAACTTCAGCAAGTCGCCAAACTTGTTTGTGCCGCTTGCAGCTTTGTCCGAAGGACTCCAGTTCCAGATCATCTATCGCGGCAGCTTAAAAACGGTCTTCATTAATAGATAGCCGTTTGTCTATTTGTATTCCTTCTGAAGCTGCTGCATCTGTTCAAGTGCTTTTGCCGCCCAGCGATGCAGGCGGTCAAGCGAAGCAACCTCTGCCTCAGCAGCAGCTTTCAATGACGCTCCATACTCCGGCACGGAGCCCGCATAGGGCAACACATCACGAAGCAGCACCGTTGTTTTTTCGGTATAGCTAAGGGCACGCCGCTCATGGAACATCGGAACATCCGGATTATAGGGATTATGCAAATCCCCCTGCTCCGGATGCTTCAGTACAGCGAGCACCTTGACTAAGGCGCGAGGTCCATTAATTTCGACGAGTTCCCCTATATAATGACCGGATCGAACCTCTGCTTTTACATGGTCTCCAACTTTAATACTCTTATCATTTTGATTTGCTATTTCCATTTTGATTAACCTCGCTTATTGTTTTATTATCGCTTGTAAAATATATGTAAATATAGTTGAGGACAGGGAAGCATAAGCTTATCACATGCACATCGTCATTCTAGGATAAATTATCCAAAGCTTTATTAGCAACCCTTAAGGATAAAACTTGTGTTAGTTGCACTTGCATCGTAATATGGAATTAGAAAAGTAGGTGGAATGAATGCGTAAGAAAAGAGTGCTCCTGCTCTCTGAAGGCTTTGGCTCCGGTCATACTCAAGCTGCCTATGCGCTCGCTGTCGGACTAAAGCAGTTAAGTCCGGGGATTCAGACCCGCGTCATCGAGCTTGGAAAATTTCTTAATCCGGTGCTTGGTCCATGGATAATATCTGCATATCGCAAAACAGTTAGCAAACAGCCCAAGATGGTCGGTCTTATGTACCGCAGCAACTATAAAAAATCGTTCAATCGACTTACACAGCTTGCGCTCCATCGCATGTTTTATACCCAGACCTCTCAAGTCATATCCCAATTGAAGCCGGATCTGATTATTTGCACGCATCCGGGACCCAATGCGGTTGTTGCAAGACTTAAGCGTCTTGGATTGGACATGCCGCTGTATACGTTAATTACGGATTACGACGCGCATGGCTCTTGGGTGAACAAAGAGGTCAACCGATATTTGGTTTCCTCGCCTCTCGTTAAGGAGAGACTGATTGATAAAGGAATCTCGGAGAATCGCATAGAAGTAACAGGTATTCCCGTTCATCCGAATTTCTGGCATACATACGATAAAGAGGAAGTACGCGAGCAGTTTCAGCTAAAAAATATGCCGACGGTTCTTATTATGGGCGGCGGCTGGGGAATCATGTATGAGGACAATGCCCTCGAATACATGACCAAGTGGCGCGAAACCACCCAATTGATCTACTGCGTTGGCTCTAATGAGAAGATGAAAGAAAAGATGCTGTCAGATCCTCTCTTCCGGCATCCGAATATTCGCATTCTCAGCTTTACCCGAGAGGTCAACAAACTGATGGACGTGTCCGATCTGCTCATTACGAAGCCAGGCGGCATGACTTGTACGGAAGGCATGAGCAAAGGAATTCCAATGCTCTTCTATGAACCGATTCCCGGTCAAGAAGAAGAAAACTGCGAATACTTCATTAGCAACGGTTTTGGTGAAATGCTCGATTCGAACGATACCGTCGATCGATGGTTTTCGCTCATTCACGAGCCTTATGCCTCCGGTCAATTCAGAGATGGTCTACTAACTAAGCGAAACCTACAATACGACCCAATGAGTTGTCCGAACGCCGTCCTGCGACTAATGCAGTGACGGCTTTCTTTTTTGAGGGAGATTATGAAGCATAAATAGGGTGTACTTATTCAAATAGTATAATGAATGAAGGGAGCTGTTTATTATGGGATCACAGATGACCGACGGCAAAACGATTATTTTGAGGGTTGAGATTGATACGAATATCGCGCAGTTTGGACGGGCAGCTACCGCGATTGAGCAAGCTAAGGGAGACATCATCGCAATTGACGTCATACATACGGATAAAAATAAAAGCTTACGTGATTTAACCGTGAAAATTACGGAAAATGGCGCTGCTGAACGGCTCACGTCCGCTTTGAAGGCAATTCCCGGCATTCGGCTCGTACACATTTCCGATCGTACCTTCCTGCTTCATTTGGGCGGAAAAATAACGATACAGCCTAAAACGCCTATTCAAAACCGCGACGACCTATCCCGGGTTTACACGCCTGACGTCGCAAGGGTTTGCCAGGCTATATTTGAAGAGCCCTCCAAGGCTTTTACGCTCACGGTCAAAAGAAACATGGTGGCAGTCGTGTCAGACGGAAGCGCTGTCCTTGGATTAGGCAATATCGGACCATACGCTGCCATGCCGGTTATGGAAGGAAAGGCGATGCTTTTCAAGCAGTTTGCCGATGTTGATGCTTTCCCGATCTGCCTCGACACGCAAGATACCGATGAAATTATTGCTACTATTAAAAACCTAGCGCCCGCTTTCGGCGGTATTAATCTAGAGGATATTTCCGCACCGCGCTGCTTCGAGATCGAGCAAAGGCTTCGGGATGAGCTTGATATCCCTGTGTTTCACGATGACCAGCACGGCACGGCCGTCGTCCTATACGCAAGCTTGCTTAACGCTCTGAAGCTGACTGGCCGGAGCATACGCGATACGCGAATCGTCATTTGCGGCATCGGAGCTGCCGGCACTGCATGCACCAAAATGCTGCTCGCAGGCGGTGCGGAACATATCGTTGGCGTCGATCGCGATGGCATCCTGACTGCCGACAAGACTTACGACAACCAGATGTGGCAGTGGTACGCGGACAATACGAACCCGGAGCGCCAAAGCGGCGGATTAGCAGAAGCTTTGAGCGGCGCTGATGTTTTTATCGGCGTCTCGGCTGGCGGCATACTGACTCGTGCTCATATTGAGACGATGGCAAAGGACCCGATCGTTTTCGCAATGGCTAATCCTGAGCCCGAGATCAGGCCAGAGCTTGCTGAGGACATTGTTGCGGTATTTGCCACTGGCCGCTCGGACTATCCCAACCAGATCAACAATGTCCTATGTTTTCCCGGCATCTTCCGCGGAGCACTCGACAGCCGGGCTACGACGATTAACGAGGAGATGAAGCTTGCAGCGGCAGAAGCGATCGCATCTGTAATTAGTGATGAAGAGCTAAGTCCGATGTACATTGTGCCGAGTGTCTTCAATACGCGCGTTGTCGAAGAGGTTCGCAAAAGGGTCATTCAAGCCGCTCAGCAAAGCGGCGTTTCCCGCCGTCAGACGCGGGAATAGCATCGGCTATCCTGCTGCTTTTTGAGCAATCTATTGGCTTCACGGTAATTACAACTGCCTCAAATGCATAGAGCACCCTTCGGGTTTTTAATAAACGCCGTATATCTATGGGACCATCCCGTAAATATACGGCGTTTATCTGTTCTAGTATGAATGGAAAAGCAAATTATGTTTCTGAATACATAAGGCACAAACCTTTATAATCAAATATGCGGTGTAATAAAAGTGATTGAAACCTTTAAGCGAATCATACGTATTCGTTCTAAGGAACTAGCATCAAAAATGAACACATGACAACTATCATCTTCTTAACCGAATTAATTGTGATATAATTAAAATATCAAGCGCTAAAGCGCTTTTTCAACAAGCTGCAGCATATATTAGCAAATATGGGAGTTTTTATTCTAGAATATCTCGATAAGCAGGCTTTATGTGCAGTTAGTTGATGGAAAGGGAGCCTGGTAATGTTTCAAGCAGTTGTCGACTTTTTAGAGAAATTCGGGCCTCTGGGACTATTTATTCATGCATTTCTTGACGCTGTTATCTTCCCCATTCCCGCGTTTTTTCTTCAAGTTTCATTGAGTCTACTCAACCCAAGTACAGCCTTATGGCTGGCTACCGTGGGCTATGTTGCTTGTCTCTTAGGTACACCTGTAGGGTATTATCTAGGCAAGGTGATGGGCAAATCAGTCCTATATAAGTTTTTGAAAAAGGAATGGATCGACGCTGCCACTGAAAAATTTCAGAAGAACGGTGAAGCCGCCATTCTCATTGGTTCTTTCACACCTATTCCATTCAAAGTATTTACGATTCTGTCAGGCTGCTTGAACTTTCCAATCTGGAGATTAATCGGGTATGCGGCAATTGGACGGGGCTTGAAGTTTTATATTGTCGGCCTCCTGTTTTATTTTTACGGCCAATCTGCAGAGGGGATGGTAAAAGACGTTTCCTTGTATATTTTCATTGGAGCCGTTCCCATCGTCGTCGTGTATTTGATCATTCGCAAGAAACGCAACAAAAAGAAGGCTTTAGCCGAACAGCAAGCACAGTCTACGGCGCAAGAACCAATGAAACAACCTGAAGGTACAACCATACAAATCGATTCTTAAATGCTAAGAAATATAAACAAACAAGCGTAAACGGCTGTCGACGTCCTCTGCGGCAAAAGCAGTCGTTTCGCGGAAATATATAAGTACATTTATAAGTGAAAACATATAAATTCTTATATATTAGAAAGGCCGATCAGACTTGTCTGATCGGCCTTTTCTCTTCATTATAACGCGCTTCCGCCAAACACGAGACGGTATTCCCAGTGCGTTCCTTCGATATTGCTAATTGTTACTCCTCCGCCTTCATTGGAGTACGTATGTAATACCTTTCCGTCACCTAAGTAGATGCCATCATGCGTAATCGTTTGCGAGGACTTATCGATACCGTTGTACGAGGAAGCTTTAGTCCCTTTATAGGACATGAAGAAAACCAAATCGCCTCGTTCAAGCGCTCTCCAATTCGTATTTGCTGTTCCTTTATCTTTAACATACTGGGCTTGCTGCCTTGAATCTGCCGGTAGCCTAACGCCCAGCCCGTCTAGAAACGATTGCCTAACAAAATCAGAACAGTCGAAGGTAGTCGTCGTGTTGCGGTCTGAACCGTATTCATAAGGCGTACCCAAATACTTCATTCCCGCAGCGATCATTTTCTCAACCGCCTCGTCCTTCGTCTCATCCGGTGCGGTTACTGGCCCGCCGTCATTGCCTGTTCCTCCATCCGGAATAGTACCCGTGACGCTTAGGTATGCAGCTTGCGTGCTCACATATCCCCTTACGCCATTGCCGTCCCGAACCTCATACCAATAGCTGTTCGTTTTGGCAATGACCGTCACTTTCTCGCCTTTCTTCAAATATCGGATGCGCTCGCCTGACGTGGATGCAGACTTACGGAAGGAAACCGACGCTTTCACGGTTGCATTGCCCGTTTGCTCCGGTGCTGAGCTTAGCAGCTCAATATATTGGGATGAAGTCGAAATGTATCCCGTTCTACCTGAGGAATCCGTTATTTTATACCAATAGGAATTGACCTTCTCGACTACCGTTACTTGTTCGCCTTTCTTTAGGCTTCGAATAATCGAGCCTGATGTGGAGGGAGCGGATCGCATATTTACGCCGGACTGAACCTCTCCTGCCTGTGCAGCGAGCGCTGCCGGAACCGAAATGGAGCTGAACAATAAAGCTGCCGTTAATGTTGCTGTTGCCATCCTTTGTTTCATCGTGTATTGCAAATTATACGCCTCCCTTGTTGTGAAAACAGTGAAAATATAACGGTTTCTGTTCCCATTGTAGTTTCGTTTCAGGAAGACAAGTATCGTCCAATACACCTATTTAGAGAAGCAATCAATTGGGCAGGAAGACATATACATCAGCTGTAAAATCATACAAAAAAGACGATTCCGCTTAGGAACCGTCTTTCCACCTATTGCTATTTACATTTCCAGCTGATTCAAGGCAGATAAATCATTTTCATCTCATAATATTGGGTCTTTTGGGTAGATGAATAAAATGATCCAAAAGAACCATTTAACGGTATATCAGCAAAAATTGGCAACAATTACCGCTTATTTCAGTGCTTTTCAATCGACATTATTTCGGAATTTTCGACATTTTCCTGAGGCTCCACATGAACATGGACACTCATAATATTATGCTTTCTACCCATTCGATGCTCAATCTCATCGCTAATCTGATGGCTCTCGATTAGAGAAAGCTCAGGGTCAACCTGAACGATGACATCAACGAGCACATGGCTTCCATGAACTCTTGCCTTGATATCCTTAATGGCCTTGACGCCTTTTGTCTTGGCAATCGTTGTGCGTAGTGAAGAAAGCTCATTCTCGTCAAAACCGTCTGTCAGTGCATGCGTCGAGCTATAAAAGATTTCCCAAGCCGTTTTGCAGATGATGGCCCCCACTGCCAAAGCCGCAACCGGATCAAGCCAAGGGAGGCCGAACTGAGCCCCAATAATGCCAATTGCTGCACCGATACTGACAAGCGCGTCCGACAAATTGTCCTTAGCCGCAGCAAGCAGCGCCTGGTTATTAATACGAAGGGCCAGCCTTCGATTATAAATATATACGCCGCCCATACAGACAGCCGCGAATAACGCGACCCAAGCAGAGTTTAAGTTCGGAATTTGGTGCTCCGAGTTGAACAATGACTTTACAGCGCCAATCAGTACCTGAATGCCTACCGTCGCCATAATAAAAGAAGCAATAAGCGCAGCAATCGTCTCTGCACGGAAATGTCCGTATGGATGATCCTTATCTGGCGGCTTCTGCGAAATTCGAAGTCCGATCAATACAGCAGCAGATGCCACGATGTCCGTTAGATTGTTGAAGCCGTCTGCAACGAGAGCTCCCGACACAAACCAGTAGCCCGCACCGAGTTTTAGCGCAGATAAAGCCAAGTAGGCCCCAATGCTAACCCAGGCACCTTTTTCGCCCTGTTTAATCTCCTCATACTGATTCAGTTTCAATACCCTCCCAAGCGTAAAAACGTATGTATTTGTAAAGCACTCCGATAACCTATCGGTATCATACCCGAAAGAACCCGTGTGGGTCTAGAGAAACAGTGTTTACCAGGTGCGTACTTTTATGCATGGATGCAACAATTATTGCCGTTGCCAAAGTTGAGGCTTACAAATAAAAGCGCTCTAGACGGAGGTCTAAAGCGCTTTTATTCCTGTCTCTATTTTCAAAAACAGCTTTCTATAGCGGTACTGTTGGCACATCGTTTCAGAAATAAACGAGCCGCCCATCAGTTTCAAATAACCTCATATATTCGTGCCTCGTAAGGCTTAAGCTCCATTTCGGTCGTCTCGCTGCTCCAATTGACCTCGGTCTGGCTGTAGTTGCCAAGCATTAGCTTCAAACTTAAACGATTATTGCCAAAATATGATTCTGAGAATGCAAATGAACGATGCTCTATACTGTGGTTGAGCAGCACAAGCCATTCCGTCCCTTCCAATTCGCGCACATAGACATACAAATGCGGATCATCTGCGCTTATATCAGTGAAGTCGCCATACACCATAATTCGGTTTGCTTTGCGTAAAGCGATAAGCTTGCGATAATAAGCCAATACCGAGTCCGGATCCTTCTCAGCTTGCTCAACATTTATTTCCTCGTAATTAGGATTGATTTGGAGCCATGGCTCCGCTTCTCCAAAGCCAGCATGCGGTCCATCATTCCATTGCATAGGCGTCCTTGAATTATCTCGGCTAAGCGGCTGCAAATCACGAAATACTGCCGCAGGGTCGCCGCCTTTCCCGATTTCCTCTACATATCGATTTATCATGGCGATATCCTTGTAATCACCAATTGTCTCAAATTTGACTCCTGTCATTCCGATCTCTTCACCTTGATAAATGTACGGAATGCCTGGAAGCGTATGGATCATAGTGCCGAGCAGCTTGGCTGACTCCACCCGGTACTCAGAATCATTGCCATACCTTGATACTTGCCTCGTATGATCGTGGTTGTTCAAAAACTGGGAGCCAAAGCCGCGCCCGTCCAACGCTTCTGCCCAAAGCCTCTGGATGCGCTTGAAGCGCAGCATGTCCCACTCCGGCATTTCGTCCGCCACCTCGAAGTGAAACAGCGTATTGAGCTCCTGACGCTCCTCATCAACGAATAGCGGTCCCGTCTCTGGTGTTGCAAAAGCAATTTCGCCAACAGTCATCATATCATAATGTCTGAACACCTCATGGTTCATTTCCTGCAAATACCGATGGAGCCCCGCATTATGTGTCAAATATCGAATGTCCCGCGGATTTTCTACATCGGCAAATAACGTCGGCTTAGCTAACAGCGCGAGAGCATCAAGCCGTAGACCATCGACCCCCTTGTCCAGCCAAAATCGCAGCATCTTGTAAATCTCTTGCCTCATTTCTTGATTCGCCCAGTTCAAATCAGGCTGCTCAACCGCAAAGGAATGCATATAATATTGATTCGATGCATCATCAAGCTCCCAACATGATGGATTGAAATAAGAGCGCCAATTCGTTGGCGGCCTGCCTCGATAGCCATCATGCCAAATATACCAATCCCGTTTCGGATTGCTAGCCGAAGATCGTGATTCTTTAAACCAAGCATGCTGGTCCGAGGTATGGTTCACTACGACGTCCATCATCAGCTTCATGCCCCGAGCATGCGTCTCTGCTACTAGCAACTCAAAATCTGCCATCGTGCCCGCTTTGTCCATGACTGTATAATAATCAGAAACGTCATAGCCGTTATCTTTGTCAGGAGATTCATTAAACGGGTTAACCCATACCATCGTCACCCCCAGCGACTGAATATAGTCCAGCTTCTCAATGACACCCCTTAAGTCGCCGATGCCATCTCCATTCGTATCGCGGAAGCTGCGCCAGTATACCTGATATACGACGGATTCCTTCCACCAAGCTTCATTTGGCTGCATGATGATCACTCCTTTATTTATCAGGTTGCCTGCCTTAGTCAAAAAAACGAATGGCGCATGCTCGGCATTCGGCAGAGGCGCTGCGCCATTCGTATCGTACAACATTCTTCCTATCCTAGCCTTTAATCGAGCCGCCAAGCATACCCCGTACGAAATACTTCTGCAAAGCGAAAAATACAGCCAAAGGCATCAGCATTGAAACGAATGCGGCAGCCGTCAGCAGATGCCAATCATTTCCTCTAGAGCCGACCATGTTGGCAATATTCATAGACAGCACCTGAACTTCCGGCTGGCTGCCAAGGAATATTAGCGATACTAAATAATCGTTCCATACCCATAAAAACTGAAATATACTAATAGATGCGAGTGCCGGAACCGACAACGGCAGGATCAGCTTGCTGAAGATCGTGAAATTTGTAGCTCCATCCATAAATGCCGATTCGAACAAATCCTTCGGCAATTGGCTGATAGATGTGTACATGAAATAAGTAATGAGCGGCAAACCAAAAGCCGTATGCGCAAGCCATATGCCGAAATAGGTTCCGTTTAGTCCTAGCGATGTGTAATCGCGCAAGATCGGGATTAGCGCCACCTGCAGCGGCACGACAAGCAATGCGATCACAATTACGAATAGCGTTTTTCGACCTGGGAAGCGAAGCCAAGCGAAGGCATATGCCGCAAAGGAAGCAATAAAGATCGGAATGACCGTTGCCGGTACCGTTACCGCGATCGTGTTCCAGAAGGAACGCGACATGCCGCTGCCCTTCTCTGTTTTCGTCGTCCCGTCCGGCATCGTAATCGAATAGCTTTTCCCGCCGAGCACCGTTTCGTAGTTTTGAGTCGTGAAGCTGGAAATAATCGTCCACTGCTTATCCTGTATATTCAGCAGTCTTGCACGTCGATTTTCCCATATCAATCGTTCTCCGTTTACCTCCACACCTGCACGCAACTGATCATCCGAATAGGTCGCTCCATTGACTTTAATCGGCTCCCGCAAATCTGTTTCCTTCGGAAGCTGAAGCTGCTCCGAGGTTTGCCAATCGCGATGGGGCAGTATGTTCCACCAGCCTGTCGACAGTATATCTGCGGCCGGCCGGAACGAGGATACCAATAGGCCGAGCGTCGGAATCGTCCATATGAGGCAGATGATGGCGAGCACCGTATTCACGAGCCATTTGGACTTGCGAATTTTTTTGTTTTTGCTCATCCTAGAATCCCCCCTCTCTACGGAACTGACGCAGGTTGACAATAATGACCGGAATAACCGCGATTAGCAATACGATAGCTAACGTTGAGCCGTAGCCGGCATTTTGATACATGAAGAGCTGCCTGTAGAACTGTGTTGCGACGACATCTGTTTCATATTGTCCGCCGGTCATTATCATAACCACATCGAATATTTTGAGAGTAAAAACAATAATCGTAGTCGTTACGGACAGCAGCGTCCCCGAAATGTAAGGAATCATGATTTTGAAAAAAATCCGAACCTCGCCTGCGCCATCCATCCTTGCCGCTTCCAGCGTATCCTCCGGGATGCTCTTAATCGCAGCCGAGAAAATAACCATGGCAAATCCCGTTTGCATCCATATAAGGATCGCGATCAGAAACAGATTGTTCCACGGCTGTATCATACTGAGCCACGCCTGCGGCTCGCCGCCGAACTTCACGACAATGGCATTCAATAGGCCGATTTGCTCCGTACCGGGCTGATAGTAATAAATGAATTTCCAGATTACACCTGCAGCGACAAACGAAATCGCCATAGGCATAAAGATCAATCCTTTAGCCAGCTTCTCGAAGCTGCTGCGGTCAGCCAATATGGCTATTAGCAAGCCTAAGCTTACGCATGCCAGCGTGCCAAAAAATACCCAAAGCAGATTGTTGCGAAGCGCCATTAGAAGAAGGCGATCCGTAAATACGGCAACATAGTTGGCGAATCCAACAAAGTTAACCGAGCCGGCATCAAAGAAGCTTAAATATAAAGTCCTAAGCGTTGGAAAAACGAGCAGCCAGCCTAGCAGCAGCACCGCCGGACCAACAAATACAAAAGGCAATATTCTTCGCTTCCATTGATCCGGATATTGCTCAACTACCCAGTTGAAGGAGTAGTAAATGGAATATATGCCTAGCGCCCCCCAAAGAACGGCTAGCACCGCATTGAATACAGGCGGCAGGCTTGAGTCGCGGAAGAATAAAAAGATGCCCCAATGAATGGCAATATTCAAGGCTGGCACCAACACCGATATCAAGAGCAAACGCAGAGCATTGCCTTTTCGAGCTTGCAGTTCCATATGAGTCCTCCTTAAAGGTTTGCGGAGCAAACCTTACTTCGTGAGCAACAGCTTAGGTTTGCGTAGCAAACCTTACTTCGTAAGCAACAGCTTAGGTTTGCGGAGCAAACCTTACTTCGTAAGCAACAGCTTAGGTTTGCGTAGCAAACCTTACTTCGTGAGCAACAGCTTAGGTTTGCGGAGCAAACCTAACTTCGTAAGCAACAGCTTAGGTTTGCGGAGCAAACCTTACTTCGTAAGCAACAGCTTAGGTTTGCGTAACATGTCTTTTAATAAAGCTATAGATTGTAGAGGTACTCGCTTTTCAGCGAGCACCCCCACTGTTTCTCTTGCGGCTTATTTTTTATAACCTGCTTGGATTTCTTTCAAAGCTGTGTCGAGATCAACCGTTCCACTTACCCAGTCAGTCATCCCTTTCCAAAACGTACCTGCGCCAACTGAACCCGGCATCAAGTCAGAGCCATCGAAACGGATCGTATCCGCCGTTTTTATAAACTCAGCCATTCTGCGTTCTTGATCATTCGGATACCATGAGGCATCTGCGTCGTTCATCGGCGCCGTTACGCCACCTGTTTGAATCCATGTTTTGAGGGATTCGCCCGTAGAGAAAAACTCAAGCACTGCGCGAACCTCTGGACGGTCATTGAACATCGCGTAGATATCGCCAGAGATTAAAGCAGGCTGGCCATACTGCTCATCTATCGCAGGCAGTGGGAACCAATCATAATCATCCGCAGTCAAGCCTTCTGGGAAGAAGCTTGTAATGAAGCCCGCTTGACGGTGAAGCCATGCCTTTGGCGGATTATCGAAGAGCGGTTTAACCGCATCGCCGAAAGAAGTCGTAGCGATCGATTTGCGGCCGCCATAAACATAATCCTCGTTGAACCAAATTTCAGCCATTTTTTCCGCGGCATTTTTCACAATCGGATCAGTAAACGGAAGCTCGCCGGTTAACCATTTATCATAGTTTTCCGGTGTTGTTGTACGGAGCATAATGTCTTCCATCCAGTCTGTTGCAGGCCAGCCTGTCGCAGTACCGCTCTCAATGCCAATACTCCACGCCGGATCGCCGTCTTTAGCGATTTGATCCGTCAGCGTCATAAGCTCTGCCCATGTTTTTGGAACCGTATAGCCAGCGTCTGCAAAAGCTTTTTTGTTATACCATACCAAGCTCTTCACGCTGCTCCGCGCCCATACGCCAGCCATAACGTCGCCGCTTGAGCCTTTCATCGTAGCCATATCCAGCCAGCTTTGATTGTACTGCTTTTTCAAATAGTCATCGCTCAAAAATGATTTCACGTCAATGACTTTGCCTGACTCTACAAATCCCTTCAGGAGGCCTGGTTGAGGAAAATCTGCAATATCCGGCGCATTGCCGCCGTTTACACGGACAGAAATCGTAGCTTCGAACTCTTTTGAGCCTTCATATGCAATATCAATTCCCGTTTTCTCTTCAAACGCTTTGATGCTTTCCGTAAATTTCACTTCATCAGCATCCGTAAACGGACCGAACATCGTTACTTTTTTCCCTTTGAAATCACCGTTCATCGCTTGGGCAAGCGCGCTGTCTCCGCCATTCGTATCTGTATTCCCATCATCAGCAGCTGCATCTGGCTTTTCCGTTGGCGTATTTGCCCCGTTATTTGTATTGTTTTTCCCTCCGCAAGCCGATATTGCCATGGCAAGTACGATCAACAGAATAAAGGCAGTCAATGCTTTCTTTGTGTTTTTCGCGTACATAGACCTCATCCTTTCTTATTTAAACAATCCAGTAATTACCTTAAACCTTCATGGCCTTTTCGAAACATCCAAAATAGCTATTCATTCCTCGCTTGCCTCACCTCCTTTAAAATGCCAATTCAGGCTTTTTTTATGCCCATTATTCCAGCTATGTTAGGTATTCCGTAAAGTAATCGCTTTCATTAAACTTGAAAAGCTTTTCAACATTTTCGAGCAGTGCTCGCTTCGAAAGCTATTATCAGCCTTTTAACGATCAAGCACTTATTGTATTAAGTCATTCTAGTCGATTCTCTTATCACAAGTTGATGAGGAAGCTTTTCTCTCAAAACGGCAACCTCGCCGTTCGTAATCAGCTCATGAAGCTTCTCTACTGAGCGGTAGCCGATATCATAGGTGGGTTGGTCAATCGTTGTCAGCTTGGGAATAAACATCTGCGCCATGCGGATGTTGTCAAAGCCAATGACAGACATTTGGTCAGGCACTGATTTCCCATGATCCCGCAAATAAGAAATGACCCCCATTGCGAACTCATCTGATGCGGCAAATATAGCCGTTAGCTCGGAACAACGGGCGAAAAGCCGTTCAGACGCCTCGTATGCATGCTCGAATCGATGCTCAGCAAACTCAATTTCATCCGTATTAGGGACAATTCCAAACTCTAGCAGCGCTTTCTTGTATCCTGCATATCGTGGCTTACCGGATATCGTATGCCCGAGCGGGAAGCTGATCATGCCAATGCGGCGATGTCCCGATTCGATTAAATGCTTTACAGCTTCATATGCACCCTGCTCATCGTCAATATCAACAGAGGGTATGTCATATTCAGGCGCATTCGTGGAAGCCAGCACGAAAGGCAGACGATAACGCTGCATTTCCTCGTAGTACTCCTCGTGCAGCGAGTCGCTCGCGAATATAATGCCGTCAACCTGCTTCTCAAAAAACGTCTGAACGTAAGCGATTGTCCTCTTCTTGTCCCGGTCTGTATTGCATATCATCAAGCTATGGTTGAGCATGACAGCAGCGTCCTGCATTCCCCGAATGAGTCCTGCATAATAGGGATTCTCGATATCCGGTATCATCACACCTAGCGTATCGGACTTTTTGTAGATTAGGCCGCGAGCGAACCCATTTGGCTGGTACTGCAGCACCTCGATCGCTTCCAATACCTTCACACGCTTCTCTTTAATCACTGTATCCGGTGCATTCATGACTCTCGATACCGTACTAATCGATACATTGGCATACTTCGCTACATCTCGTATGGTCGATTTCATAGTTGCACGTCCTTCTTGCTCATTAGGATGGTTTGGAGCACACAAACGCATTCTCCGTCTATCCCGCACATTCATGAAAAGGCTTTCTGAAAACCTTTTCAGGATTAGTATAGTCCCAAAAATCATGCTTTGCAACAATAATTTACACTTGCTTGTCCAACTAAAAAAGAAAGCATGCCTATTACGAAGACCGCTTTCTTCAATATGCTCTTATTCAATGGCTTTCACTCTTATCGCTCATCACTGCTCAAAAAAACGTTTTTTCTCAGCAGGTGTGCGCGGCCGTCCCTTATTCAGTCATAACATTGATATCATAGGTAAGCAGTTAAATCCTATCTACCTTCCAGTTGCTCTTATGTATTCTGATACAAAAAAAGAGTTCGTCTTCAAGGAAAACCTCGCAGGCGAACTCTCTATCTGATAGCATCAGCTTATACGGCGTACATACGTTCCCGAAGTGCTTTTACTTCCGCGCTCTCCAGATACTCGTCATAAGTCATCATCCGGTCGATTACGCCATTTGGCGTAATTTCAACGATTCGGTTCGCGATTGTTTGTACGAACTGATGGTCATGTGACGTGAATAGAATCGTACAATCTGTATCCGTCAAGCCGTTGTTTAGCGCCGTGATGGATTCGAGATCCAAGTGATTCGTTGGCTCATCGAGAATAAATACGTTAGCGCCTTCAAGCATCATTTTAGACAACATACAACGAACCTTCTCGCCCCCGGACAACACGCTAGCTTTCTTCATCGCATCGTCGCCTGAGAACAGCATACGTCCAAGGAAACCGCGAATGAACGTCTCATCCGGATCCTTAGAATACTGGCGAAGCCATTCCACCAGGTTCAGATCAACGCCGTCGAAATAAGGGGAGTTGTCTTTAGGGAAGTAAGCCTGTGACGTCGTTACGCCCCATGAGTAGCTGCCTGCATCCGCTTCTACTTCGCCAACAAGCAGTTGGAAAAGCAGCGTTTTAGGCAAGCTGTTCGGTCCAACAAACGCTACCTTATCGCCTTTGTTAAGTGCAATGGTAAGATTGTCGATTACTTTCTCTCCGTCAATCGTTTTGGTCAAGCCGTCAACCAGCAGTAGCTGCTTGCCTGCCTCGCGTTCGCCTTTGAAGAGGATGAACGGGTATTTACGATTCGACGGACGAATGTCGTCAAGCGAGATTTTCTCAAGCAGCTTCTGTCTTGAAGTCGCCTGCTTCGCTTTCGATTTGTTTGCGCTAAAGCGCTGAATAAACGCTTGAAGCTCTTTGATTTTGTCTTCCTTCTTCTTGTTCTCGCCGCGCATCAGCTGCAAAGCAAGCTGGCTCGACTCGTACCAGAAGTCGTAGTTGCCGACGTACATTTGGATTTTGCCAAAGTCAATGTCCGCAATGTGCGTACATACCGTGTTCAGGAAATGCCTGTCATGGCTGACTACAACAACAGTGCCTTGATAGTCGGCAAGGAAATCCTCAAGCCAGCGAATGGACTCAATGTCCAAGTGGTTGGTAGGCTCATCGAGCAATAGAATGTTCGGTGCGCCGAACAAAGCTTGAGCAAGCAATACGCGTACCTTCTCGTTGCCGCTAAGCTCTGCCATTTTCTTGTCATGCAGATCAGGTGTGATGCCAAGGCCATTCAGCATTTCAGCCGCTTCCGATTCAGCTTCCCAACCGTTCATGTCTGCAAAATCAGCTTCGAGCTCACCTGCGCGCATGCCGTCCTCATCAGTGAAGTCCGCTTTCGCATACAGCGCGTCCTTCTCCTTCATGACTTCATACAAACGCTTATGCCCCATCATAACCGTCTCAAGAACGACTGACTCATCGTACTCGTAATGGTTCTGCTTCAGAACGGCAAGCCGTTCGCCCGGCGTTATATGCACTTCTCCGTGCGATTGTTCTACTTCACCGGATAATATTTTGAGAAAAGTCGATTTGCCAGCGCCATTCGCGCCAATTAAGCCATAACAGTTGCCTGGCGTAAACTTAATGCTTACATCTTCAAAAAGCGCCCGCTTCCCGTAACGGAGCGTTATGCCACTTGTACTAATCATTCGTTTAATCCCGTCCTTCACTACAAAATCAGTTTATATCGAACCATTATACCACAGTATGCTCGGAAACCGAACCCTCTTTTGCCATTGTCACGGCCATTTCACAGGCTTAGCTTTTTATGAAAGGTAATTTCTTACAGGCTGCATGCGTAAAAGCCCTCCTTGAAGCTACCCGCGGTCAGCAAGCTTCAAGGAGGGCTAACACAAAACAAGCACATCGACACAGGGTGCTTTCGCTGTAAGGCGCTTTCGCTGGTTTAGTCCCAGTTCAGCTTAACTTCGTTGCCCGTGCGGGATGATTCGTAAATCGCATCTAGAATACGGTTATTGGTATAACCGGAAAGAGCGGAAGTAATCGGCTGCTTGCCTTCTTGAATACATTCTACAAAGTGGCGGCTCATCAGAATCCGATCCTCTTCTCCGTCCAGCGGTGTAATATCGATTTCGGCAACGCCCGTCTCGGCATGCGTTACGTACTTGCCGTATTTGCCTACGATCGCGACGCCGCCTTGTGTCCCCATGAGGTGGATGAAAGGCTCCTCCGATAGAAACGCCGCATGTGCGGCCCAACTGACTTCCAGTGACAGGGTTGCGCCATTATCGAGCTTGATCAGCGCGGATGCAAGATCCTCAACATCATAGTATCCATCCCAATTCGGCGTTCCCCAGTTGCCAATGCCCTCGCGCTTCGGTCCGAACTCTGCATAGGTTGACCCGTATACGGATACAGGCTTCGGATTACCCATTAGATAAAGAGATAAATCCAGCATATGAACGCCAATATCGATAAGCGGTCCGCCTCCGGACTGATCCTTGCGCGTAAACCATGATCCCCAGCCCGGAATACCTTTTTTACGGAACCAGCCCGCTTTCGCGTTGTATACTTGTCCAACATCGCCATTGTCGATATGCTGCTTAAGTGCCCGGCTTAGACCGCTCCAGCGCATTTGATGCGACATCATTAGAATTTTGCCTGATTTCTCTACTTCTTCAACAATCTCGCGTGCAGCATCCGAATTGATTGCCATCGGCTTCTCCAATAGAACATGCTTGCCGTGCTTAAGCGCTTCAATCGCAAGCGCAGCATGGTAGTTGTTCGGCACGCCAATGACGACGGCATCAATCGACGGGTCCTCAAGCAGGGCTTGCGGACTTGCATGCACGGTCTCGATGCCGTGCTCGGAAGCTCTTTGCTCGGCAAGAGGAAGGTAAACGTCCGTTACTGCCACGACATCGATGCCTTCTACCATTTTGAAAGTTTGCATATGAATGCTGCCGATCGCGCCCGCTCCGATAATGCCAAGGCGTATGTTAGCTTGACTCATTTGTTGCTCCTCCTTAAAGGTTTGTTTGCAAACCTTGCATCGTAAGCTTTACTTAGGTTTGCTTGCAAACCTTGCTTCGTAAGCTTTACTTAGGTTTGCTTGCATACCTTGCTTCGTAAGCTCTGCCTCAGGCATGCAAGCAAACCTTGATTCGTCATCATTTGCCAATCTATGCTCTAGAACAGTATAACCCGTTCTTCTACTGTCGTCATTGCGCGAATTTGGCGTGCATTTGTTCGCGTTTGTTATTTCCCAGACAATCGCCATGTCTCGCCAAGCGGCAAAATAACGATGCGCTCATCCGGAATACTTCGGCTCCTGCGCTCTGCTTCCAGCCGATCCAGCGCTTCGCGCGGCGTATCATCGGCTAGCTTGAATGCGCCGAAATGCATCGGCACGAACCATTTGGCCGACAAATCATCGAACGCTTGGAGCGCCTGCTCAGGCGTAATATGCTGCGGAGCCATAAACCATTCAGGCTCGTAAGCGCCAATCGGCAGCAAGGCTACATCAATCGGAAACCTTTTGCCAATTTCCTTAAAGCCTTGAAAGTAGCCGCTGTCACCCGCGAAATATATCGTCGGGAAATCCGCCACTAGAGGCCTCTCCAGCTCCGCCGCTCCGCTAAAGAACGGATGCAAGCGTTCAGCCTCCTCGGCTGCGCTGGCCGTCTCAGCGCGGGCCTCGGCATTTACCGAGGAGACCTTCACGGTCGAAGCCTCACTGCCCGCAGGCCTGCTAGCAAGCTTGCCGCTGCGCGACGCAGGACGTTCAATGACAAAACCTCCCCAGTGCGAGCTGTTCGTATCCCATGGACTGCGCCTCGTGGAATGCTGGGAAGGCACGAAGGTGAATTTGACTCCGCTAATCATAACGGATTCCCACCAGTGCAGCTCGTGGACGCGGATAAAGCCTTTTTTTCGAAGTTTAGCCCCTAGACCTGCCGGAACAAGCAGCTGCCTGCCACCGATCAGTCTCCTGAGCGAGTTGATATTCAAATGATCATAATGGGAATGTGAAATAAGAACAACATCGACAGGCGGAACATCGTCGATTGGAATACCCGGCGGTGAGAGCCTTTTTTGAAAAGCCATCTGGGTGGACCAGACCGGGTCCGTCATAATATTCAAACCGCCAAGCTGTATGAAAAAGGTCGAATGCCCGACCCAAGTGAGGGAAGGCCATTTTCGGTTATCTTCCAAATATGCGATGTCAGGCTCGACATTCGGAACGGTGAATGAATAATCCTTCATTCTCAGCCTGCGAATGCGCTCTTGACGCCATCTTTTGAATTGCTTCAACGATGTGTGCTGTTCAATCGGATCTATGTTTGCAAATCGTTTTAACCTCAACCGTTCATCCCTCCCCGCAAATTGTTTTGTTTTTATAAGATACCAAGGTGACAGCTTACAATGCAAATATGTTATTTATACGTAAAGCCTCCTGCCGCAAAATGATTCCGACCCGAATGCCGTTCAACGTTCGCATCCATTTCTAAAATCAGTTACACTTGGATATATAGGTTTTACACATAAGACTACGCTTTCGACGCAGCAAATGTTACTCAATTGCTGGAAACGAATGACGAATCCATCACCCTTTCAGGAGGTTTCCTTATGAAATTAATTTCCATAGAGCCCACGCCGAGTCCGAATTCCATGAAGCTGAACGTGGACGAGACGCTGCCGCGCGGTCGCAGATTTACGTATAAGGCGAGTGAGGCAGGCGAAGCGCCGGGCCTGCTGCAGCAGCTGCTTCAAATCAATGGCGTACGCAGCTTATTCCGTACCGCTGACTTTATCGCGCTGGACCGAAAGCCGGGAGCGGATTGGGCGGCCATACTCGCGGCGGCTGGACAGCTGCTCCAGAAGGATGCCGCTGATGGGGAGCAGGCAGGCGGCAAGGGACCTGCCACGAGCTACGGCGAAGCACAGGTTCTCGTCCAAATGTATCGGGGCATCCCTATGCAGGTACGCGTACGAATGGGAGATACGGAAGCGCGCTCTGCTTTGCCTGCCCAGTTCGGCGAAGCCGTAAGCCGTGCTGCCGGCTCAGGCATGATTCGGGAGCGCAAGCTGGAGGAATTCGGCGTCCGCTACGGAGAGCCTGATGAGATCGCAGTTGAGATCGTCCGAGAGCTTGAGGCCTCTTATTCGACTGAGCGGCTCGAGACACTCGTTCAAGCCGCGATTGAGCAAGGCCAAACAGGGATTGAGGAAGGCGCCGCGCCAGCTGTCGTTAGACCCGTGCCGCTAACGCTTGAGGAAGCAACTGCACAGTTCGCCTCTCCCGACTGGCAGGTACGCTATGCTGCGCTCGACAGATACGTATCCGCAATCGAAGGACTGCCTCTGCTAGCGGAAGCGATCAAGGACGAGAATACATCGATTAGAAGGCTTGCCGTCATTTACCTTGGCGATTTGCGTGCACCAGAAGCACTGCCGTACCTGTTCATTGCGCTCCGCGACTCCTCTACCTCCGTGAGGCGCACGGCTGGTGATACATTATCGGACCTTGGCGATCCCGCAGCAACGCAGCCGATGATTGAATCGCTTCGTGATAAGAACAAGCTTGTCCGTTGGCGGGCTGCGAGATTCCTGTATGAGGCTGGCGACGAATCGGCTGTCGAGGCACTCCGCGAGGCTGCTAAGGACAGCGAGTTTGAAATTCAGCTCCAAGCCCAAATGGCGCTTGAGCGGATCGAACGCGGCGAAGAGGCTGCCGGCTCCGTTTGGCAGCAAATGACGGCAGCGAGAAACAATGGTCAATAACGTACTGCCATGCATGTCAATTTCATTTTTCAATTGAACATCAAACGGGTGTGCGAGCCGAGAATAATACAGCTTGCACACCCTTTCTTCCATGCATGAAAAGAAATCTTAATTACGCAAGGTTGTCTATTGAGATCATATTCGGCCTTATTGCGCAGCTGCTGTGAAATAAATACGGCTCTCGGTTGTGATCATCAACAGGGTAGCACCTCAAAAATATAAAAACATATTACCGTAGCAATTTAATGAATTGGCAATACAAAAAAGGCTGGTGATCGCTCACCAGCCTCTCTTTCATGCTTCAGTATGCAGTTTTCAACATTCACTCGATGATTGAATAGCCTTCCTGCATACCCTTACCCATAAATTTCCTAAGTTGCACTAACGGGTTTCGGTTTTACAAGAACTTCCTTATTGCCCGTTTCTTCTTCTTCTGCCTGTCCTACTCGCTTAATGAAGAAGGAAAGCAACAGGCCAACAATTCCGATTCCGACGATAACGAGATACGAATCATTAATTCCTTGAATTGACGCCTCTTTTATAAGTTCCTTAGAAGCAGTCGCTACTCCGTTTGCCGTCATTTGGTCAACGAGATGAGACTCGGTTCTGGTCGTCATAACCGTGACCAGCAATGCCGTTCCTACGCCGCCCGCCACTTGCTTGATCGTATTGGAAATAGCTGTACCATGCGCATTCAGTCTTGAAGGCAATTGATTGAGGCCCGCCGTTGTGATTGGCATTAAGAAAAGCGCCATCCCTAAGCGTCGTCCTGTTGACATGAGGACTAGATACGTATAACTCGTTGAATCTGTCAGATTAATGAATCCCAGTGTGGTTACAATCGTAATGGCCATACCGATAATAGACAACCATTTCGCTCCGAACTTATCGAACAGCTTCCCAGCCACCGGCATCATCAAGCCCATTAACAGTGCGCCTGGGAGCATGAGTATTCCGGACTCCAACGCCGTATATCCACGAGCGTTTTGCAAATACAAGGGAAGCAGCATCATATCGGCATACATGACCATCGTAACTGCAATGTTGATTAACGTTGTCAGAGTAAACATGTTGTGTTTGAAAGCCCTAAGATCAAGAAGCGGACTTTTGATAACCAGTTGTCGCCATGTAAACAGGATCAATGCCACTACGCCTACTACAATAGACAGGACAACTTCCGTGCTCGACCAACCCTTGGCGCCAGCGCTACTGAATCCGTAAAGAAGGAAACCAAATCCGATTGTTGAGAGTACAGCGCCCCACGCATCGATTTTGGGATAGGTACGTTCGGAAACATTTTTTAAATATACAAAAGCAACGACAATAACAAGAACGGCAAATGGAATGATGCCATAGAAAAGAGCACGCCATGAATAATGCTCCAAAATATAGCCAGCTATTGCAGGACCAACAGCAGGAGCAAAAATGATGGACAGCCCCACCATTCCCATAGCAGCTCCACGCTTGTCAGGCGGATAGATGGTCAGAATAACATTCATGAGAAGCGGCATTAGAATCCCAGCCCCCGCTGCTTGAATCAAGCGGCCGGTCAACAAAACTTCAAAGCCGGGTGCAAAGGCAGAAACAATGCTGCCAATGAGGAAAATAATCATGGATGTTTGAAACAGCTCACGCGTCGTAAATCGCTGCATAAGGAACGCTGTTATCGGAATCAGAACGCCATTAACCAGCATATAGCCGGTGGTCAGCCATTGGCCTGTAGATGCCGAAATATCAAATTCGACCATGAGCTCCGGTAAAGCAACGCTCATAATCGTTTGATTGAGAATAGCAATGAATGCTCCCAAAATCATGACAAACAATAGCGGGCCTTTCTTAATCGTACTACTATCAAATGTTGCCGTTTTACTCATTTTACGTATTCCTTTCGAATTCAAATTACAACTAATTTACAGTGTGTGGTATAGTGAACTAGATGTAAATAGAATTATAATCACATATCCGATTGTTCACAAGCTACAGCTTTTATAAAAATGTTTATTAGTTGACGATTTCAACTCATTTGTCGTCTATCTATTACATAATCTACAAATTGCGCAGAATTTGTCGCAGAGTGCATTGGAAAAGAAAGGAAGTGCTTGCTCTTGTCAACAAAATCACAACGAACAGATCCGCGCGTACTCCGTACACGCCAATTAATTAGAGACGCATTTATTGAATTGCTTCACGAGCTTGAGCTTGAGAAAGTTACCGTGAATCGCATCGCGGAGCGAGCGACGATTAATCGCGTTACCTTCTATCTTCATTATCGAGATATTCCAGATATGATTGCTAGCCTAGCTGATGACATGATTAACGAAATGCAGTCCATCTTGAGGGAAGCTCATAACCAAACCGGCTTTAACATACAAATCATCGTCAAATTGCTTGAGCATATTGCGGAAAACTCGAATTTTTATAAGGTTCTGCTCGCTTCCAAGCGCATACCTGTTTTTACGGAACGGCTCATGGAGCTAATTGTTGATCTTATCACCGATCGCATGAACATGCGTGAGACATCTTCAACTTTGAACGTGCAAAAAGATATCGTGATCTGGTACGGCTCCTCTGCGTTCATTGGCACGATTGTATTCTGGCTCCGTAATGATTTACCTTATACGCCATTATTTTTGGCTACACAGCTTGCAGAATTGCTTCATCTCCCTAAACCAGAATCTCACAAGCTTTGAGATCGTCCCCCTATTGGTCCCCTATATGCGTAGATTAAATTTATTAGATACAATTACAAACTAAATACAGGGCTGTCCTAGAAGTCGCTATAGGCAACTAAAACTTCCTCTTTCTTGCCACATCATATAGAAATACAAAAAACCTCCATCCCCACTTTTATAGTGGTGTTGAAGGTTTTTGGGCATGTTATGGATGGAAGTCTCTGACTCTCTGCTGCCCTTTTGGGACAGCCCTGCGTGCCGATGCTATTATTTGCCGTATTCCAGCTGCAAGCGAACTAGAAGCGACTTATCTCCCGCATAGGGCTCATAACTCGCACGATAGCCTACCGCTATGTTGATTAGCTCGAACGCTGCTTTTAGCGCCGCCGGAAACTGGTCGCCTTGCTCATAACGGAATGCCAAGCTGGCTGACTTCGTATCCAATGCCGTTCGTATGACCTGCGCAAGCTGGTCCTCGCTAGATACCGTATACTCGGGATCCAGCCAGTGAAGGCCAAGTGCCAGCTTCAGCTTAGCGAAGCGGCTGCGCTCGCTGGAATGGCCTTGCTGCTCCAGCTCGCTTATCGTATCGGCATAAGATACCGATGCGGAAGGGTACGTCTTCGTCCATTGGTGGTCAGCCCTCAGCTCTTCGTCTGTCCGCAAATAATAATTATATCTAATTGTAGACTGTTCAGGATTAGCCGTTTTCGTTAGAGCGTCTTTGTCCGCTGCTTTAATGCCAACCGGGTCATCCCATGTAAAGTCCAGATGGTACCATGTATTGTCAAGCTTCACCATATTCCACGCATGCTCTCCCGTATTCACGGTGCCCTCAGCAATTAGTGCCGTCAGCCCGGCCGCTTTAAGCATCTTGTAGCCTAGCAGTGAATAGCCCTGGCAAACGGCTTCGCCTATTGTAACCGCTTGATAGGCTGTGTAATGGGACAACGATTGGTCATACTCCACATGGCTCACTATCCAATCATGAATAGCTTTGATTTTCTCATGATCGTTCATGCCAGGCTCAATAATGGATTGCAGCGCCTTTGCAACTTCGCGATCGACGACAGCTGTCTGCTCAAGCGTCTCGCGGTACCTTGCTTCGAGAGCGATTGTCGATTTATTGCCCCAGCTGCGAATCGTATAGATGTAGGATTCAAGAATATAGGCGGAGTAGTCATCATGTTTGAGCGCTAACCGTATGACATCCGTCATTTGATCAGACAGCTCTTGCTTGTCCCCTGTATATGTAACCGAGAATCGTTCTGATCGTGCCTGAAAATGTTTTGCGAGCTCAAGCTCCAGCGCTTCCAGCTTGTTCGTCTCGTCCATCGTCGCCACCTCTTCCGACTCGGCCGCTGCGGGAAACAAATCCAGCTTAAGATCTAGCCAGAACGCGGCAGCGATTATGACAACAACCACTAATAGTTTGGATCCTACTCTCTGCATTCGAACCTCCTGAACGGTATGCGAGGCAATTGCTCCTATATCTGAAGCATAGCATCGCAAGTCTTTTTTAAAGCAACTAGGCTTAACAGCTATGTAATGAAACTGTAATGTTTCTCTCAGCTTGGTTTCATCTTATGCTTATATAATGAATTCATGACCCCCCTTTATTATATATTCTCTCTTGAAGCCTGCAGCCTCGTGCCGCGGGCTTCCTTTTTGTTATCGCAATTGATGACCGACTCTTTCAGGAAAGGCAGCACACTCTCCCAAAAAGCAGGATCCTGCTCCGATTGGCTATGTCCGTTACCTGCTACAAACAAGGTGCTTACAATTCCGCTCGGCAGCTCATCCTTTAAATGCTTCAAATCTTCTGAGCTGATGAAATCATCGCCTACCGCATGTACCATCAAAACAGGAGTACGTCCTGCTCCGGCCTTTCCCGCTCGGCGCAAAAGAACATTCGGTATGTCAGCTTCCTTGAACTGCGATAGTGAAATTTTTGCGCGAATAAGCCATACCCTCGGAATCAGATAGGCTAGCGGAAAAATCGGTATTTTTTTGCGCCGCAGCTCCGACTTCATCATCGTCTCGAAGCGAACAGGCATAGAGTCCGTTATAACGCAGCTTACCTGCAAGCCCCGATCTAGCGCAAGAAGCGCTCCGAAGCCGCCCAGCGAATGGCCGATAACCGCAATCCGCTTCGTATCCATGCCGGGCAAGCGCCTCGCCGCTTCCACGGCAGCCAGCACGTCATCGCGAAACATAAGCGCTGATGGAGCCGCAATCGACTCACTGTCTCCGTGGCTTCGCGCATCGTACATGAAAACCGCATAGCCAGCTTCATAGATCGGTCTTGTATAGCGGAGCACTCGCGTTCGGTTAGAGCCCCAGCCGTGGGCAACCACGACAAGCGGGGAAAGTCCCTCCGCAAGCAACGTATCGTCAGCTGGCTGCAGCAGCCAGCCTTCCAGCCTAGAGCCATGGCTCATGAACGAGTGTCGCTCCCATTGCGTTCCAACCTCAGGGGAGTCTCCATTCGCAAGCTTGCGCGGCGTCTGGCTTTTAGCCCCCATTTGCCAAACCAGTACGGACATGAGGGCGATGACCAGTATAAGTACGAGTAACAAGATTAAGACAACGTCCACAAAGCTGCCTCCTTTACGTTACAATTCACGCACGGCCTCTACGAATTGCCGCGCTCTCTCCGTGACCTGCTCGAATTTCCCTTCGCGAATCCATTCCAAATTAACAAGCTTGCTGCCCATTCCGACTGCATTGGCACCTGCTTTGAAATAATCAGCAATATTATGCAGATCTACCCCGCCTGTGGCCATCATCGGGATAGCGTTCAACGGACCGCGAATTTCCTGCAAATAGCTTATGCCTAGCGTTCCCATAGGGAAAATCTTCACAGCCTCGGCTCCTGCCTTCCAAGCTTTGACAATCTCTGTCGGCGTCATAACGCCTGGCCAAACGGAGATTCCGCGCTCAAGGCCGTATGCAATCACTTCTTCGTCCAAATTAGGAGAGATAAGAAACTGCGCGCCTGCAGCAACCGCCTGCTCAGCCAGCTCCACATCCGTTACTGTACCCGCTCCAATTGCAGCCTTTGTCCCGAATTTGGCACGCCAACGATCGATCATAACCGCTGCGCCTTCCGTATTCATCGTAATTTCCATCATATGAATGCCGCCGTCGATCAAAGCCTCTCCAGCCGCATCCGCGTGCCGGTCCTCGATTCCCCTTAGAATCGCAACGATTTTGTGCTGCAGCAGCAGCTCAAGCATTTGGCCCATCCGCTTCTCCTCCGCCTCTTATATTCCTTTATTCCCAAAATTGCTTCAAAATCCGCAAAAATAGATTCGGAAACGGCAATGTTTCCATATCTTCTTTGCCAATCCAACGATATATGCTCGACGCTTCAACTTGTCCCGCTCGTGCGTCAGCCGCATATTCAGCTGTAGATTCAGCTGCAACAACGGCATTTCCCATGGCTGCCGACGCAGCGGCAGCTTCTAGCGCCCCTGCATCCTCTCCTAAATCGGCCAAATAAAACCGCATCTTCCAGTGGATATGGCTGAAAATATGATCAGCATCCGTAAACCAGCTTCGCGGACGAATTAACATTCCCGTATCCGATTCAAGCATTCTGCTGATCATCTCAGCAAGCTCCCCCTGCTCCTTAGGCGCCGTATCAGCCAGCAGCTTCGCTTTATCAGGCGGCAGCAGCAGATGAGGCAGCTCCCACATTTGGGCAAGCAGCCCCGTCTCCGGACGCTGACGTACTAGAATCTTGCCTGCCTGCTCCCCGCTTCCCATCACAATAGCTGCCGTCCTGAATTCCGCACGAGGCGGCTTCGCTTTCGTCTTGATCGGCAATTCTGTCTCCCTGCCGGAGAGCCTGGCCGCGCAATGCTCCATGACAGGACAAGGCAGGCAGCTTGGCGACTTTGGCGTGCATACAAGTGCGCCTAGCTCCATCAGCGCTTGGTTAAAGTCTCCCGCCGCCCCTTCGGGAATAAGAGAGGCTGCCAGCTTCTCAATGCTGACACGCGTGGATGGCTTCGCAATATCGTCCTCCAGGCAGAAATATCGGGAGAGCACCCGCATGACATTGCCGTCCACGGCAGGCTCCGGCCGGTTGAACGCAATACTCATAATTGCCCCGCTCGTATAAGGTCCTACGCCTTTCAGGCCCGCAACGGACGCTTTATCGTCAGGCACGATTCCGCCGTAACGTTCCTTTACTTCTCTGGCGCCTGCTTGCAGATTCCTTGCCCTTGAATAATAGCCGAGCCCTTCCCAGCTCTTAAGCACCTCGGTCTCAGGCGCCTCCGCAAGTGCGGTTACTGTTGGAAATTTGCTCATAAACTGATTATAGTAGGGTATAACGGTATCTACACGCGTCTGCTGCAGCATAATTTCCGATACCCATACCCGGTAAGGATCCCTGTTCATGCGCCATGGCAAATCACGCTTAATAAGCCGGTACCAGCCAAGCAGCTCCGTGCTAAAAAACGTTTTTATATCGTTCTGTTCCACTAGCTGTTTTCCTCCTCGATTGTCGCATTGGCAGACTGCAATCGAATACTGCCGTTATGCTTGCCGATTCGTCTGTATTGGACCGGCGTAATGCCTGTATATCTTTTGAACAGCCTTGATAGATAATGATTTTGCATGCCAACTTGCTTAGCGACAGTCGACACTGGAAGATCTGTCTCCATAAGCAGCTGCTTCGCAAGCGCAATACGCCGGTTCGTGACATATTGAATCGGCGAGCAGCCCATGATGCTTTTGAAAGAAGTTATGAAATAATTCGGATGCAGGAAAGCGAACTTCGCCAGCTCCTCTACTTGAATATTCATATGCAAATTAGCTTCGATATAAGCAAGAACCTCGTTCCACTTGATCTCGACCCCGGATTCATGCAATGTTTCACGCTGAGCATGGCTTTGATCCAAATAGATGGCAAGCAGCTCAAGCAAAATCGCCTTCAACCGCAGCTCCCTTGTCATTGTGCGCATCTGCTGGCATTCTACCAGCTTCGTGAACAACGCCTTAATCTTGTGCCTCTCTTCTACATAAATGAACCGAGGCAGCTGCAAGGAATTGATAACCTGCACGTCGCCGAGCTCCAGACGGAAGTGGCACCAATAGCGACCAAACGGTTCTGCGCCATCCGTACCAAATGATTGTAGCGTACCTGCAGGCAAGAAATAAAGAGTTCCCGGCTGAATGATATATTTTTCTTCTCCTATATCGAGCCAGGCCTTTCCTTTCTCGCAATAACAGAAACGAAAAAAGTCCGGCTCTGACCTCTGCTCGATCCAGCCTGGCATGCTATCTGTATATGCGCTTATAAGGACCTCGGCTTGGAGCTTATGCAGCTGGTTTTGTAAAATACTATCTATTGTCGGTTTCATGAATTCTCCTGTAACTTAAATTGCGATATAATAAAGGAAATGTGATTGTTATCGTTTACTAGCTTCTCTATTATACGAATTAATGTTGCAAATTCATATGGACGTCTTGTGAATCCACCTTGATAAGTCCAAAAATTCCATAATTATGAAATTTTGAGAGGAATGATATTATTTATGATTCACCAGATTTCGAAGGCCTCCTTTGCTTATTTTATTCCTTTTATGCTCGTACTCGCTTTAGCAGGATGCGGCAGCGGCGAAAAATCAGCAGATGACGACAAAAATGCGCTTGACGGACCTAGCGAGGCCGTCTCCGTCTACAAAGCCAACTGCGTAAGCTGTCATGGCACCGGACTGCAAGGCAGAGTTGGACCTGCAACCGATCTTCGCAAGGTTGGTGCCCGGATGAGCGCTGCGGATATTGCTCAGCAAATCGAAGAAGGCGAAGGCTCGATGCCTGCCTTTAAAGAACGCTTGAGTGCCGAAGAAATAGCTGGTCTATCCGAATGGCTAGCAGGCAAGAAATAAAAATAAGGATACCGAAGCAGCTGCGCCGCTTTCGGTATCCTTTTTAATAGCTATCGTCTAATAGCCGATGTGGTGACCGTTTATTTTGGGAGAATTCATGAAATGAAGGGCCGACTGGCCCGCATAGGTCCAGTGCGTTTCACCCATCTGCGGATGCAAGGGAAACAAATCGCCCTGCATCAGTACCAGGTCACCGCCCCAATCATCCGTATATAGGCCTTCGTATTCGACCCATTGCCCCGTCTTGAAACGGCGTTTCGTCTTCTGATGACGCTGCTCCTTCATGCCAGGTGATCCCCTCTCGACAAACCGACTTGGTATATTACATTCCAAGTATAGGCAAAAGGTTACTCCCTTATCCTCTCCACCACCGCAAAAGCAGATGCCAGCTTCCGCTCATGCGTAATCGTCACATGAATTCGCATGGTGTCCTGCTCCAAGCCAAGGCGTTCCCAAGCTCCAGCAGAAAGATAGCATTCCGGCTTACCGCAGCTTCCACGCAATATAGTAATATCCGTAAAGCCTAATACCTTCCCGATCCCGCAACCAAAAGCTTTCACGACAGCTTCCTTAGCTGCAAAACGGCCCGCTGTAAATTGATGAAGCCGCTCGCCTGAATATTCAGCTGCAAGATCGCGTTCAGCCGCTGAGAGCACACGTTCCAGAAATCTTTTGCCTGCGCTCCCATTCAGCACTTTAGCCATTCGCTCGATCTCAGATAAATCATGTCCGATGCCGATGATCATGCTAACACCCGCCTTTTCCCTGATGGTGACATTAGCAGATGCTTCTTATGAAGTCAAGCATTACACCAAGGCTCAGTTACGGATGCTGATGCTCATCTCCGAAAGATCGTTCGTAATGAAATTTATTGCCTTCTCCATCCTCGATATCTATTTGAATTAAGCTATTCTGGTTCGATTTAATAAATGCTCCAGCTGCCCGGTAAGTATATTTGGTATAACCGGGATATTCGAACAATTCCTCTTCGAGCGGCTGCAGCGCGAGTGGCATCGGCAGTTGCCCGCTAATACCGTCAACGGTGACAACTGCTTTGGCTGACACAGGCGCATCTTGACCTTCGGGAAGCCAAACGTCAAGCCTCGCCGATTGCTCTTTCGACTGCTCACTGTCTGAAATACGCATGCTCATATGCGCTTTATCACCCATCACATGCCAATAAATCGGCTCACTCAGCGCCGAAGCACTCTCTGCAGGCGGCGAGGTTGACGAGAGCCAGCCGGCTGCGACAAACAATGCAACCGCAAGCAGTACCTCCGCCCGGATACCGAGCAGCAGTCCCCGCCTTGCATCCGCCTTGGAAATTCGCGGCATGAATACAAACATATGAAGCGCTGCGATAACGAGCACAAGCAGCATTAAACCGATTTTCGCGACGATCAGCTTGCCGTATGCGGTGCTGAACAGCTCTCCCCATGCAGACAGCCTCGCTGAAGCCAGCCAGATTCCGCTTAACAGTACGAGAAGCATGCTTGGCAGCGCCCACGAGGAGAAACGCACGGCCGCTTCGTTCAAACGCTCCGCCGCCTTCTTCTCAAAAGTCATAGCGAACAAGCCCGCAAGCCCGCCGAACCAAACCGCCGCAGCCGCCATATGAAAGACATGCGCCACGATCGCAGTCGATGCACCGACTAAAGAGGCGTAAGCATGACCTGTTAATGGAAAGCTCGCAATTAATGCTGCCGCCGCAACGAACTTAACAGGATTTGCCCATATTCGTTCTTTGCTTGGAGCAAAGGCAAGCAGCAGCAGGAGAAGAGCAAGCGCTGGCCTGAGTATCGCAACTTTCCCGATCATAGAACCGGTGGCAAGCGCATAGAGGGAAATACCGCCAAATTGCTCGGATAACATGGATAACCGCGTTAACCCTGTTATGATCCATACAAATACAGCCGCAGCTGTAACGATTCGTTCGGCGTGAAGAGAGAAACCGAAAGGCGGCTTAGCCTCATCCTCGCGCCACATTGCATATCGGAAAAACAAAATGCCAAGCAGAAGCACGCTTGTCAAAATATCAAGCACACGCAGCGCGACCATGCTGCCATGCCCGCCTTTGTGCTCATGCTCGCCTGCTTCCGCATGGCTGCTGCCGTTGTGCTCACTGCTGCCGCTCGCAGCTTCCTTCAAAGGCGGAGTTTCCGCAGCAGCTTCAGAATCAGACGACTCGTCTGCCGTAGGAGTGCTGGCATTTCCCACTCCTGCTTTCCCGCTTCCCTCACCTCCATCATCTAACACAGCTGGTAATTCAGTTGCTTCCGGACTGCTTGCAGCCGTTTCTGTTTCGACAGGGACGGCAGTCGTCGCAACCGTTTCTGTTTCGACAGGGGCGGCAGTCGTCGCAACCGTCTCCTGCGGAGCTGCCGAAGGCGATATTGCAGCTGTCGGCTTAGGCGTGCTGCTCGGTTTGGCTGTAGGCTTCGGTTTTACCGTGGAAGTTGGTTTAACCGTTGCTGCTGGACTATCAGCTGATCCCGTATCCGTGCTTCCTTTACCCCCGCCGTCCAGAGAGACCGTATCATCAGGCTTCGTATGCGCAAGCTTGGTGCCGACTGCGAATTGGAAAGAGCCGTCCGTAATGTGGGAATCAAGCGAAAGCACCTGCCAGCTCACTTCATAAATGCCGTCATTCAGCTTAGGAATGGTATAGATAAGCGTTATGTCCTCATCGCCGCTTAACACGCCGGCCGTCTCGGCACCGTTGTCGATTCGTTTCAGTGTTACATTGCTAAGCTTCGTATCAATCTTTTCCGTGAACGTAAGTCGGATTGCAGGCGGTGCCGCGGTCAGCTCCGCATCCGAATAGGGGGTCGATTGCGCAATATAGGCATGCGCCGAGACTAAGCTCGGCAAGCATGCCCACATCACCATAAGAACCATTATGCATTTCAATGCGCGTTTCATCGTTCAGCCTTATTTCGTGTAAATCGCAACCGCTGCTTGATTTCCGCCTACCGCAGGGAAATATTCAACGGCAGCGCCTGCCGCTTCAGCTGCCGAGCGGAGGGTTACCAATCCTTTGCCTTGATATGCAGCGTCTACATTTTTCTTGATAAAATCCGCATCTACCATTGTCGTTCCTTGAACAATCGTAAGGCTGCTCGCTGCCGCAACGCTTCCGTTCACATAGACAAGCGGTTTAACCGAAGTCGCCATACCTGGCAGCTTAATCGATTTATTCTGAACGGTGAAGGTTAATGTTGCTTCATAATTTGTTGTACTGTATTCGCCTTCCTTTGCTTCCGTCGTACTAGGCTTGGCACGAACCAAGTAATAGTCGGCAGCCCCCGTTTTAAAGGTAACGATACCTTTCGCATCGGTTTTCAGCTGCGTCGCTTCCGAATTGCTGCGGCGAATGACGTCGACAGCCGTGTTCTCAAGCGGTTTGCCTTTCAATAGCAGCTGGATCGACACCGTTTCGTCCGGCGTCACTGCCGCTGGATTAAATGCTGGCACGAGCTCTGCACGGTCAGGACTAACCTGCTTAGCAAAGCCTTTAAGCGCGCTTACGCGCTCAAGCACCGGAATGTCGCTGACAGCTACGAAGGATTTCGCGCTGCGAAGCGTGCGGCTCGCAGCTTCCGCGCCTTTGAACACACTATCCGATTCAGTTGAAATAATATAAGCGCCTGGAATGCTTGATTTGAAGGATGCGACAAAATAGTTGTTAAGCGCTGGCGTTTCCTCCGTTGCTGGCTCCCCCGCGTAGAAGCGAGTACCCGTTATGTCCGATTTCACACCGGATGGCGTCGTTACGAAGACTTTGGAAGTACTCCCCCATTGCCCATCGATCCGATAGCTTTTATGCTCGTTTGAGTGGTTTCCATACATCATCTCCACATAGGATACCTGATTCTGCGCTACGATCGGCGAGCTCGTCTGTGACCAGCCGTCATGCGCAAATACCGGAACTGCCGCGCCCAACGTTAATACGGCAGCAAGAGCAGCGCCTACTAATTTCTTTTTTAACAACATGATAAAAAACCTCCATCGATTTGGATTAACTGTCCAAATTGTATCAATGGAGGTTGCCTTGCGCATGACTCGTTAGAGCTATTGAGCTGTGAACGATGTGTGAAGGCCTTCATGCTGCATAGCGTTGAACGACAAAAGCTCGAATTGCTCCGCTGCCAGCGGCTTGCTTATGTAGTAGCCCTGCACGCAGTGGCAGCCAAGCTCTTTCAGCAAAGCTTGCTGCTCTGCCTGCTCGACGCCTTCCGCTATGATTTTTAAATTCAAGCTGTTAGAAATAGATATAATCGCTTTTACAATGTCAATATCCTGATGCTCGCAAGTGATTTCGCTAATAAAGGATTTATCAATTTTCAGCATATTAAGCGGAAGCTTCCGCAATACGGATAGCGAGGAGTATCCTGTACCGAAATCATCCATGGACATCTGTATTCCATATTCGGCCAATTCCTTGAACATTGCAATCGTCGTATCCAAATCGTCAATAACTGTGCTTTCGGTTATTTCAAAGCAAAGATAATGGGGATCCATTCCCGTTTGCTCCATAATTTGCCGAACCATCCCCACAAATCCCGGCTGCTTCAGCTGTCTGCCCGAAATATTGACTGAAATTTTAAAGGGCTGGTATCCTTTATCGCGCCACTTGACGCTTTGCCTGCAAGCCTCGGATATGACCCATTCGCCTATGGGAATGATAAGTCCCGTCTCTTCTGCCAAAGAAATAAAGGTGAGTGGTGATACAATGCCACGGTCCGGCGAATACCAGCGCAGCAAAGCCTCGACGCCATACAGCTCGCCAGTAGCCAAGTCGATCTGAGGCTGGTAATGCAGCGCGAACTGCTCCTTCGCAATGGCTTCCTTCAATTCATTCTCCGTATTGATGCGCCACATCGTTTGCTCGATCATGAGCGGAGAGAATATCTCATAATCGTTTTTTCCGCTTTGCTTCACCTTGTACATGGCAATATCAGCCTTCTTGATTAAGGTGTCCGGGTCGGCACCGTCTATTGGAAAAAGACTGATCCCCGCACTCATCGTAATCGTAAGGTTGACTCCCTCGCCTAACAGCAGCGTGGACAAATGATGCGATATGGATCTTGCGAACGCATCCACCTCCTCCAGCTCGTCATAGCGATACAGAATAACGAATTCATCGCCGCCGAATCTGGCAATATGGTCATGCTGCCTAACCAGCGCCTTCAAGCCGTCTGCCACTAGCTGAAGCAATCGATCGCCCATTTGATGGCCGAAGCTGTCGTTTATTTTTTTGAAGTGGTCCAAGTCCATTACGATGACCGCAAACGATTGCTCATAGACGGCAGCCGCTAGGGCAATTTCCTCATAGAATCGGCGTCTGTTCGTAAGTCCGGTTAACGTATCGTGATAAGCCAAATAACGCATCTTGTCCTCGGCCTGCTTGCGTTCCGTAATGTCTCTGACCGAGCCTACCATCCGCAGCGCAATACCGTCCATATCCCTTACCGCTTCCCCTGAAATGGCTGCCCACACATACTGACCAGACTGCTTCCGAAGACGCGCATCCAGCATGAACGCTTTTCCCGTCTCCAAATGAGTGCCCAGCGCAGCCTGATACTGTGGCAAGTCATCGGTATGCAGCAAAGCCTCGAATCGACTAGCCTCTGTGCATAGCAGCAGGTCATAGAAACGTTGGTTCCAAGCAACGGCCCCACTCTGCAGATCTAATTCCCAGATGCCGTCATTCGAGGTTCGCGAGACGATTTCGAGCTGCTCGGCAATTTGGCGGTATTGAAAGCTCTGCTCGCTCACCTCCGCGATGAGGGCCTGCCGATCCAGCGTATTCGCGATCAAATCCAAGTAATGGACGATCGACATGTAATCGTTCATATGCTCGAGCGTGCTCGCCATAGTCGTTCCGAATGCGAGCACGCTCCAGTTGTCCGCAGCCGTGCGGTAAGGAATAACATAGGTCATCTCGCTATCTTCACCCGGCCCCGTTCCATCCGATTTTTCGAATAGCGGAAAGGATGAAATATCGATGACTTCAGGCTCTTCCGCAGCAGAGGTGTCGATTAAGTCCAATCCCCGCTGAAAATGATACCATTCGCTAATCCTTACCTTCGCCTGAGGCCGAAGCTGATCTAATGCTAGCCATTGACCTTGGCTTGCCCATTGAAAGTGTGGAGCAAGCACCCAGGATAAATCCTGTACGCGGTCGATATTATAATTCAGAATAAATTTATTGAATTCGTAATGGACGTTAAGCTGCGTCATTCGCTTAATGTCCGTTTCATAATCCGACAGCAGCTCGTTCTTTAGGGCCGATTCGTTATGTTGGTTAATGCAGCCGCAAGACGACCGACGTACAAGCGTACAATCAATGACATGCCGTTCAACGCCTTTGACCGGGTATTTCATTTGCCCAAGCAGCAGTTCGACTACCAAGGTCGCTGCTTGCGGGATATGCTGATCGATACTGGACATGCGCGGGTTGCTCGTCCTTGCCGTATCCGTATTGTCGAAGCCGATTAGAGCAAAATCGTCCGGCAATCGGCAGCCCAGCTCTGTTAAACGCTCCAGCATGCCGAACGCCGTCATGTCGGTGCAGACGACTGCGGCCTTGAATGGGAAACCGGCATCTGCGATGTTTTGGGCCGCGCTTCTCCCGCCGAGCACGCTGTGGTCACCAGGATCAATGACAAACTCCTCATGAAAGGACAGGCCCAATTGCTCCAGTCCCTGCTTATAGCCCTCGAACCGGCGTTTCATATCGTCCAGGCCCAAATTGCCGACAAACCCGATTTCAAGGTGCCCGTGCGCATATAGGTGATTCATTGCTTCCTTGATGCCGCCTTCGTTGTCGCAGACGACCATCTGGCCGTTCACCACTAACGAGGTTATATCCTTCGCAATGGTTATGAACGGCTTTTTCCATTTGCCGCTGAGCTGCTGGATATAATCATCCGATACGGCTTTATTGAGAATAATCCAGCCGTCGACATGGTCAAGCGAGATCGGACAGTTAAACCGTTTGCCCGCTGTGCGTATTGCAATAAGACGTGCTCCGCTCTTGTGAACTGCCTTCTGAATTTCGTTTATAACTTCACCAAGGTAGTTTCCGCCCAAGAAAGGCGTCAGTAAGCCAATTGTTGGTTTACGTTGCATCGCTAACAGCTCCCTTATGCCTTCGAAAAATGTTGTAATCGAATCATATCATTTCGACATTGAAAGCGATACCATTTCCTCGAGATATGCAGAATAAAGCTGTGAATTTTATGTAAAACACCCCCTTTTTATGTCGTGTATTGCGTGAATTCGACGGTTTGCCCATTTATTCTTCTTTCTACGCCGCCATTGCCTTCCATTTCAAGCATAAGTTCGACATGATCGCCGGTTATATAGCGTACATTCAGGCTCTCGCCCACAGACCATTCAGGCTTTCTGCTTCTAGCCGCTGACGCGAAAGCTTCAAAGCTGTCTATGCCAACGCCAACAGCTTCCTCCGCGCCGACTACCTCGATAATAATGCCGTTACGCTGCCCGCTGCTTGACACGTTGACCTTGTCGGATACACGCTCAAGCTCGCAGGGCTGCATGCTATAAACAACAAAGTATACTTGCTTGGACTGACCGAGCAGCATGCCTGGCTCTTGCATCCATTCTATTGGCGGCAATATACCAAATATACGATCCGATGTTCCATTTGGGATAGAATAAAGGGCCATTATCGTATTTCTGTAAAATAAAACCTCTGAATGTCCTGTTTGATGCCTCGGGTCTTCCTTTGCATTCGAATCCGAAGGATGGAAGAAATAAGCTTGGTTCACGCCAGCCTGTTTGCTTAAAGGCAGTGAAATGTCCCAGCGGTGCTGTTCGTTATCGAATTCCGCATAACGCTCCCACATTCCACCTGCGGCATAATCGTTCGTGATATATGCATAGCTGTGAAGCGTTGACGCACCCGCTCCCACTTGCTTCATTATGCGCTTTCTGACCTCTACGGGCTCCGTGCGATTCATCGCTATACTGCGAATCTCTGATGATGCTTCGTAAAACAAGAAGCCAGCATATTCGGTTCTCGGCATCTCGGCAGGCAATTCGAAATCTCCGAATTGCACATAATCATGCAGAACGTTGCTATCCAGCGGAATATCATGTCTCTGCGCACGGCAATGAGCACCTACGAAAGCGCCTTTCAAATAGAAGCTCGCCCGTTCCAGCCAGAGAAAATCCAGCATGCCGGCCAGCTCTTGCTTAATGGATTGGTCATCGATTAATTGCCAAGCGCATGTAAAGGCTTGCACCCAGTGCCAGAACCAAGGCAAGCTATTGTATTCAGACATGCCCTGCTTGTGAATATGAGCCAGCGTACGCTTGAGATTGCTGACTCCGTCTTCAAGTAAAGCGCTGTCATCGAACAGTTGGCCGAATATTAGCTTGGCGGATGTATACTTGGCGTCATGGTGGCCGAACACGTTGGTTTGCATATAGAATCGGCTTTGATAAACATGCTTCAATGCGGAAGCGAAAGCTTCCTGCAGCGGCATGCTTAGCCGAGAGCCGTAGCGGTTCACAAAATAAGCCATCAGGCTCCCCATCAGCTCAACAGGCAGAGGATTCGGAGCCGCTTCGCGCGGATCGGCGCCTAGATTCAGCGGCCAATGACCGTAGGTGGCGCTGCCTTGCTCCTTGTCCTGAAGATTTAGAATCGCAAGCAGCACGGCCTCAGCCGTTTGCTTAGCGGCTTCCGAGCCGCTAGTCCATTGTCCCGGCTGATCGTCTGCTGCGGCAAATAGATAGGACGCATAATAAAAGTTATCGCGAATATCGTGATGGAACCAGAGACCGCTGCTAAGTACGGGCAGCTGCTGCGCTGCTGCAGCAATTCGAAGCACAATTTCATTTTTCCTCGCTATAAAGCTCATCGTTCAGTTCCCCCCAGCGTGACATCATTTTCTTCTTATCATAGCTAATATGACTCGCTTAGGAAACCTCTCGTTGTTTTCCATAACAAATCATGATAGTTTGAAAGAAATGATCTCTTTAAACTGATATACATGCATAGGAGCTGAAGTTATTGTTTGAGGAATGGACATCTCTAACCACACTATCAAGTGCAGCTAACTTTATGTGGAGGCCGGAGCAGAAAACAAGCACAACCTTCCGTACCTATATTCGGCCTCGGGAGTTCGGCCTGCTTCCTATAAAGCTATGGCATAGCAATACGGTAGATTCAACCTGGGCAGACGGCTCTGAATCAAGAGCTAACGACCATGGCGGGCGCTGGCGTATCGAACGCTGTGTCGTTGCAGATGGCGGTTCTCTGCCGGACGGCAGTATAGTTGAGGGCAGCGAGCGCACCGTTATGTTTGACGGAGAAATCTCGCGAATCGTGGAGCAGGGCGAGCAGTTCTGGAGCGACGTTGCCACGGTTTATATACCCGATCAGCATTTTCTGGCATTCAGCTGGACCCTAACGATAGAAGGCCCTCTGAACGGGCTTCCCTACAACACAGAGACATTGCTTGCAAGCGCCTACGAGGCGGAAGGCGACCATGCCGCGCAATCCACGGGAGAAGGCTTCGTTCCGGGCAGCAACCGTCAAGTGCTCCCTTCCCTGCTCGTCTATAAGAAATCGGTATCGAAGCATATCGTCTTTCTCGGTGACTCTATTACGCAAGGTGTTAGGACAGAGCAAGACGAATACGCCTTCTGGGCAGCAAAAATCGCAGCTGGGCTTGGTCCGGAGGTTGGCGTCTGGAACGTTGGCAGCGGCTGGGCTCGCGCTTATGATCTCGTTCATGAAAGCGTCTGGCTAACCAAAGCGAAACAGGGAGACGAGGCTGTGATCTGTCTCGGCGTTAATGATATCGGAACGGCCAATCGCAGCGCTGAGCAATTAATTGCCGATCTCCGCTCCATAATTAAGCAGCTGCAAAGCAATAAGCCAGACGGTAAGATTTGGTTATGCACGCTGCCGGCATTCAACTTTGAAGGTGCTCAGGAGTTTGTGTGGCGTACTGTGAACGACTGGATCCGCCATACAGCCGCAGACAGCGTGACAGGCATCTTCGACATCGCAAAGGTGCTTGGACAGCCGGAGCCGCATGGCCAGCTGCTGCAGACCGCGTACATGAGTCCGCATAACGATCCTCATCCGAATGGACTCGCGGGCACTGCGGTTGCTGACGCTTTTCTAGGCTGGTATAAGAGCGAACGCAGCTTGATCATTTCTTCAGACTAGACCTTCGGCTCGCCGAGCGTGCTTATAAGACAAAAAGGCTGTTTCCTTAGGTTTATCAACCTAAGGAAACAGCCTTCTTTATCCTATAGCTTACACTTTGGCTTTTGGCTTTGGCTTACGCTTTGGCTTGCGCTTTGGCTTACACTTTGGCTTGCGCCAGCTTCACGAGCAGATGGGACAGCTTATGCTGCTCCGCCTCGTTGCCGACCTTCCATAGCTCCTGCAGCAGCTTTTCTTCCCGGTTGCGCGGCTCCTCGTGCTTCGCCAGATAACCGGCTACCTTCTGTGCGACCAAAGCCAGCTGCTCCTCGTTTAGGCCGATATTCTCGGCAAGCTCGATTCGCTTGGCAAGATAATCTTTGAATTGTTCGAAGTTTTGCAAGATCTCTTCTTTTTTATCCGAGTCCATCCGATCCAATGTTTGATCGATTTTCCCGATCTCCAGCTCTCCATCTTTATCCACGACATGGTTGATTTCTGACATATCATTTCCTCCTCGTATGGTAAATTTGGTGTCGGTCTATTTATACCCTTTCAAGGGGATAACCAAACATGGCATAGCGAATAGAAGCTAAAAGTGAATCAATGGCCGCTGCCGGAGCAAGAAACCGCTGCACGTCAGCGGTATCCTTCTTTTTGCTCATAATTGGGACATTCAATTGTTTGGCTCGCTCGCTGCTTGGGTAATTAAAACATAAATCGACATAAGAGGTGATCAAGCATGAATGAATTCGAGAAGGATGCAGACGGCGTATCAAAGAAAGGCAAACGGGACCATCCCGAGCAATACCCAACTGAGAACGAGAGCTTGTTCGATAAATTCAAGAGTCAGCAGACAGTCGATCCGATTCCGGTCGAAGATTTGAACCTGCAGGTGAAAGATGAGAAGCACAAGGAAGAAACGAAACAAAGCTCCTCAAGCGAGAACAAATATAAGTAATAAGCACGATGAAAAGGACGCCCAAATGATGGGGCGTCCTTTTTCATTCGTATAAGCATCATGCCTTTTCATCAACTCGTCCCCTCGGACGAAAGCGGAACCCAAGCATTGCGAAAGCAAGAAAAGCGGCACCAAGAAATAAGAAGATGCTGTGCAAGGATAAATACCGAATGCCGTAACCGCCAAGCGTCGGTCCCATAATGCTGCCCATGCTGAAATGGATGGATGCGATGACGTTCGCTGCGGGCATAATGGAACGCGGCAATATGTCCGCCGCATAAGCCAGTCCAAGTGAATAGAACGACCCCACCACACCGCCCGCGATTGTGAATAAGACAAACAATAAAGCCACATTGCTTCCTGCTGCAGGCACTAAGAAGAATACCAATGACCCTATGATGCCGCAAGCGATCAATATAGGCTTACGGCCAATTCGATCGCTCCATATGCCGAGCGGCAATTGAAGCATCAGACTGCCTGCGCCGAACGCGAGCAGCAGCAGGGAAATCCAGTGCTGGCTCAGCTCGATCCGCAAGCCATATAGCGGGAAGCTGCTGTTCATTGAAGCTTCCATCAAGCCGTACAGAAAACCAGGAATCAGAACGAACCATGCGACGCGGTACGTTCTGACGAAACGGTTCTCCGCTGCGGCGTCGCCGGCATGGCGCTCAGGCAGCTCGTTCTTCATGCGCAGTACAAGTAGTAGCACGATACTGAAAAAACAACAGGAAACAACAAACGGAACCGCCCTTCCCAGAGGAAGCAAATTGATGCCAAGCGGTCCTAGGCTAAAGCCCAATCCGTATGCCATCCCGTATAAGGAAATATATCTTCCGCGCTTATTCGCAGGACTTGAGCTTACGATCCAGAGCTGAGTCGCATAATGCAGCGAGCTGTCTCCCACGCCGACCAGCATCCGAAGAATAAACCATACCGCAAGCGAATGGGTGAATGGAAACAAGAGGCTGGCGAGAGTTACCAATGCGATCCCGGCAATGATTACATTCTTGTAGCCAAAACGAAGTACCGGCCTCTCCACAAAAAACATCGTACAGAAAATGCCAATATACATCGCGGCCGAGTTAATGCCATTAAGATCGGAGGAAATGCCTGAATCCTCCAGCATAATGGATAACAGCGGAAGCAGCAGTCCTTGACTCATTCCCGCAATCACAACGACAAGCAGCAGCGTAATTAAGCGGAAACGAAAAGATGAAAGCGAAGCTGAAGCAATAACACTAGGTGACAAGACTGTTGCACTCCCTACTTAAACAAGTAATCTATTTTCTCCTTACACATTGTATACGCCTCGTCCAAGGCTGACAACCGTCCTTTCATTGGCAGCTGACTCCCAGCCAAATTTTCAATCCATCCACTTAACGACTGATTATGTACCGGAACTTTTCAATAAATGGCGCTTCGCAGCTGCCTACTCGCTTCAAATGATCATAAAAACTGAACGGGAATTTAAAAGCATGGCCGAAATCCCAGTCATTCTTGCTATGCCCCTTCTCCCAATATCCAAGCTCAGTAGGCAGATACTCCGATCGTTCAGCCTGCTCCAATGGAACACGGTCAACAGAGGAATACAGCTTAATGGCCTCGCCTGGTGCAAGATGCATGCTTGCCTGCAATACGTTAACCAGCTTGCGCAGCGGCAGCTGTCCTCTCTGGAAAAAAGAGCGATGCCCCATATCGTATAGGAGATTCAATGCGTGGGAGAACGTCAGCATATGACCAATAAGGTCATGGTGTGACTCTGCCTCATAAATGATGGAGAAGCCCCCCAGCTGTTCCAGCACGGATGCAGAGAGCTCCTTTGGCTCCTGTGGGAGATGAAGCATTTCCGTGCTTGGCAGCTCAAGCCTCTTTACTTCCGAAACGGAATAGCCGATCCACGAACGCCCGGGAATGGTCCTTCGAAAAGAGAGAATCAGCTCGGATATGCCATGAATTTGCTCTTCCGTTCCCCAGCCCTGCAGCTCTCGTATCGCCAGCAGGCTAACCGCGCTGTAAATAACGTTATGACCGACCCAGTGGAGCCCGTCAATCGTTTGTTCTAGAGCATCCAAAATGACCGATTCCGCATAAGCAGGCTCGCATCGCTCATTATTCACATATAGGGATGCTGTGCCATGCTTGTTCAGCATTGCCTCCGTTTGAGAAAGAATCGCCTGAGAAAGAATCCTCTCCTCCTTATGTTCTTTGGCAAAAAAATAACCAGCGATCGCTGCCGCGCCATAATGCGCATGCCAGATGTCTCCGGTTTCTTGCTTGCATTGCGAGAGGATGGCGAGTCCCTCCTCTAATAGGTTCTTAGCCGGCATGCTCCCGTGTCCTCCTACTCATGATTTCCGTTTAAGCTGCAGGAAGCGGTCCAATCCTATCGCAAGTCCTATTCCTGCTGAATAACGAACCAAATCCACCGTCAAATAACCGCTTCCGAGCACAAGCGCGCCAATTGTTGTCCCACGGATCGCGTTTATCCACTCAGCCTGGTACAGCTGAGAGAACTCGATGCCAAAACTAAATAAGAAGCTCAGCAGCGCTGACCGCTTCAAACTCATTGAAGCGCCAAGCATGCGAATACCGAAATAAACCATACTCGCCCAAAGCGCATCGCCCATATGCACCGAAACGAATGCAGGAAGACTATCGGCGTACCGCCTTGAGCCATATCCAAGGAGCATCGCCGTTAATGCTGCAATTAGGTAACTTATTCTTGCATTCACGCTCTGCACTTCCTCCACTCCGTGCGCGCACCAAAGATGCTGATTCGGCCTGCTGACAAGAAAGCTTCCATACATGAAAGCTTCCAGATCCCTATTTGGACTAGCCCTGTAACAAGCGTAAACGACTGTCGCCTGCCTCTGTGGCAAAAGCAGTCGTTTCGCGGAGATATATAAGCACATTTATATATAAAAACATACAAATTCTTATATATTAAAAAAGACTGTCCCGCTCCGATTGATMGGTGGCTGGACAGTCTTTATCTTTCAAGCTGGCAAAAGCAGCAGCTTAAATACCTGGAATCGGGGACCGCTTATGCTCGGTTTTCACATATTGCTTCTCAAGCTTCTCACGCGCTTCAGCACTAATTTCCTTGCCTTCGAGGTAATCGCTATTGTCACCATATGTGATGCCAAGCTCATCCTCGTCGGTTTGTCCATCCCAAAGCCCAGCTGTCGGCGCTTTATCCAGGACGCTTTGCGGCACACCAATATGCGAGGCCAACTGACGTACCTGACGCTTGTTCAGGGTACTGAGCGGTGTCACATCTACCGCACCATCGCCCCATTTGGTATAAAAGCCTGTGATTGCTTCGGACGCATGATCTGTTCCGACTACAAGCAGGTTCAGATCGAACGCAAGCGCGTACTGCATAACCATACGCGTTCTTGCCTTTACGTTTCCTTTGCCTCCGCGGCTCAAATGGCGGGGAATACCGAGCGACTTGAAGCTGTGCTCCACTTCGATTGCAATCTCATCGACTGCTTCCGCAATATTCGTCTCCGCGCGATGCTTCAGCTTGAACGCTTCCGCAACGGCGTAGCTGTCAGCTATATCCGATTGGTTGCCATAAGGCTGGAACACACCTAGCGTCATATAATCCTTACCGGTTTCTGTACTCAGCTCATCCGTTGCCTGCTTGCAAAGCCCTGCTGCAACCGCGCTGTCAATGCCTCCGCTTATCGCAATCAGCAAGCCAGTCGTACCTGACTGAGTTACATACTGCTTCAAGAAATCAACGCGAGCCCGAATCTCGGCTACAGGATCAATTTCTGGCTTAACGCCCAGTCTCTCAATAATTTCTTGTTGCAAGCTCATAGTCACCTTCCTAAATTAGCGGCAGAACCGATCGAAAGCGTCCGAAAGATCAGCGGCAATGTCAGCTGCGGAACGATTCTCGATCTGGTGGCGCTCGATAAAGTGTACAAGCTCTCCGTCTTTCATCAAAGCGATGGAAGGGGAGGAAGGCGGGTATGGCGCGAAATATTCGCGAGCTTTGGCAGTTGCTTCTTTGTCTTGACCAGCAAATACCGTATACAAATGATCCGGCGTAATATCATGCTGCAGCGCATCCGCAACGCCTGGACGGCATTGGCCTGCCGCGCAGCCGCAAACCGAGTTCACGACAATAAGCGCCGTGCCTTTAGCATTAGGCAATTTTTCTTCTACTTCCTCAGGTGTGCGAAGCTCCTGGATACCGATGCGAGTAAGATCGTCCCGCATAGGCTGCACCATATCTAACATGTATCGTTCGAATGACATCGACATCGAAACACACTCCTTTAATTACTTTATTTTAGCTACTATTATACCGTCCGTAGTCAAAATAAAGCAACCGGAGCGTACTCGCTCCGGCTCTTCTTTTTCTGATCAGTCGCAAGACTCGTTAGACTTGTCCAAACCGTATGATGCATTTTTGTCAGGGTGAGTGAATATGCCCCCCTGCGGCGGCAAGCCTTCTTCGAAAATATCTCGGTTCTCGGACGTCAGAAATCCGATATCTTTGAACGGATGTATCCATTCATCACCAGCCATGACGGCTGGATCCGTGTCTACGCTCCATTGCGACAAAGGAGAGTCCGGAGATTCATATTGATGGTCTCCAATGACGATGCCATACTTATTCACGAATGGAGCACGGTTGCCTCGTCCCTCGCGAAACTTCGGAAGAAATGCAATCTCGTACGGATCAAGCGCTGGGTCATCAACATGCCGGCTCTCTTCTTGCTCGCGGTCAGCCATCAATCCCACCGTCCTAAACGGAAGGACGGTTAGGTCCGTCCAGCTTTTTGTCAAATGCAGCAGATTCGGGCTGTTCACCGCTGCCCGCCTTATTTTTTGCTTCCTGCTCTGCTTGCTCCGCAGAACGTCCTTTGTTCTCATTATTAGGTGTCATTGCCAACGCCTCCTCCCTAGAACACATCTAACCGCATGAGACGGTTATCCTTCATTGGTAGTATGCGCAAGCAGGTGCTTCCTTATTATTCCCCGTACGAAGTTGTTGACCTTAGCTAATCTACTTCAACTAGCTTGCCAGCACCCGAGATAAAAAAAACGTTACGATGAATGTTGTTCCTTCACCCTCGCGTGATTCTACGTCAATGCAGCCATTATGCCTCTCGGCTATGCTTAGGCACAATGGAAGTCCCAGTCCCGTTCCCTGTGTCTTCGTTGAAAAAAAAGGCTCGAACAAATGCTTCATTTGTTCAGGCGGTATTCCTGTGCCTTGGTCTTCGATTCGAAGCTCGACTTTATCTCCGAGATAACGGGTACTTATATGTAGCGAACCTTTATTCCCCATAGCCTCCATCCCATTGCGAGCGAGATTAAGAAACAGCTGCTTAATTTCCCTATTGTTCATCATAAGCAGCGGCATATGCTCGCACAGACTGACCTCGAGCAATTGTCCACGCAAATTCGCATCGGCATTAAGCAGCGGTACAAGCTCATTAATGATATCGTGGAGTGACGAAGGCTCCATAATAAGCGCCCGATTCTGGGCTAGCGATAGAAAGTCGCTAATAATCATATTCGCACGGTCCAGCTCCTCGATTACTATGCGGAAATATTCCTCCTGGTTTTTGGGGCTGCGCTCCTGAATGAGCTGAACAAAGCCGCGGATAACCGCCATCGGGTTGCGAATCTCATGTGTAATGCTGGCCGCCATCTGGCCAACCAAGCTTAGCCGCTCCATCCGCCCTACTTCATCCTGAAGATGGCGCAGCTCCGTTACGTCCTGAGCAATCAAGGCGGCTCCGGTTTTTTGCTCATCGAGAGGCATGCGAAGCGTAATCGTGGTCAGCAGCAGCATTTTTTCTCCGCTTACCAAAGGCACCTGGGATGATTTCTCCCCGCTTAGCGCTTGATTTAGCAAATTTACGTAGGTTTCGCCTTCACCGCTTTGGAATACGTGTGGGAAGGAAGTGCCGAGCAGCTCCCTTGCACCCATGTAATTAGGCCGCAGACAAAGCAAGGTTTTAGCGTTTTCATTAAAATGCGTGATCGCTCCATCCCCGTCTACGATGATGACGCCAAATGAGGTTTCATCAATAAATTGCTGCAGCTTCTCCACTTCGTTGCGGTATTTGACGGATAAATGCTTCACTTCGTCATATAGCTGCTGCTTCTCCTTCACATTCTCAATCATAAATATAGACAACCAAGTGGCAAACAGTGCCGCTGACGTAGAGATTAACAGCGCAACCAGCATGATAGGCGACCATTTCTCCTCTATGATCGAGATGAAGCCTATTATCGTAATCGAGTAGAATAGCATCATGCCCGACATAATCAAAAGCCCTTTTATTTTCTTGCGATCGGCAGAAATGCGTTGAAAGCGCCGAATAGCCATAAGGATGGTTGGAACGAATACGACAACGAACAGGCTAAAGCTAAATATTTCCCACATACTGTCTAGCATCGGAATTCGAATGCCTATGTATAAGAGCGTTAACAAGATTAGCGTAGGCACGCCTCCGTAAAGAGCGCCTATCAAATAGGGAATCAGACGAAAGTCGGCTTCATAGCCAAATACGGTCGTGGCTGTCAGCATGCACAGTATCATGGACAGACCGCAAAAAATACCCATAAAAGCAGGAATGCCCTTCCAGCTCGGCTCTTTGTTAAACCAAAGCTGGAAAGCAAATACGGGTACCAAGGACACGATGAATTGTAACAGCAATTCCTTTAACACAACGTTCGGTTCCCCCTGCCGCGCCTTGAATGCATGCCACATATTTAATTATCCATTATTTTATAAAGCGTTATCATAAATATAATCCTATTATTCCGATTAAAACACAAAATACATGTATTTACAATTGTTGTTCTATCCAATAAATAAGCTCGCCTATCGTCCGTTCCCCTTCGAGATCATTATGCAGCTCATGGTACCCGCCGTCCCATCGCCTAAAGCTGCAAACGTCTCCAAGCACACCCGCAAGCTGCTCGCTTGCTCCAATCGAAGTTACCCGGTCGGATGTGCCGTGCAAAAGCAGCATAGGCACGTGAAGGCTCGACGCATTGGCAAGCGCCCACTCGCCTCCATCGCTTATTTCCTTAAAGGTGCGAAGTGTAATTCGTGTATGGCAGAGCGGATCGCCTACAACGGCAGCAGCATGCTCGTAGCCTGGGCGAAACAGATCAGCGGGATTCAGCCCTGTCGATTGCTGCAGCGCCGGCATGACAGCAGCCAGCCTGCGGCCAACCCACTCTACTGCCGCATTAGGCTTGAAGGCCAGCTGCAGCCATGGACTGGTCAATATTAAGCCTTGAATGCCGGGGCGGAGCCGAAGCGCGCAATTGATGGCGACATTGCCGCCCATGCTGTGTCCATACAAAAAGATAGGAACGCCTGGGTGACGTTCGGCAGCCGACTCGATGACTAAACCAGCATCGCTTGCTGCTGCACCTAGCGAGTGCAAATGCCCTCTTTTGCCCGACGATCGTCCATGCCCATGCTGATCATGTGCAATCACCGCAATTCCTGCCTCTGTAAATCGGGCAGCAACATGACCGTAGCGGTCGCCATGCTCTCCCATTCCATGAATCAGGCAAACGACGGCCTTCGGCTTGCCCGTAACAGGCGTCCATTCCCTAACAAATAGCGATGCCCCTTTGGCCCCTATAATTAACCATTCCTCACGCAGCATCCGAACGCCGCCTTTCATTTGTGGTATGATAGAACCTACTAATAATATAGCAGGTGGATAGCGATGCAATATGATGCAATTGTAATAGGCGGCGGCTCAGCCGGACTAATGGCCAGCATAGCCGCAAGCAAGGACGGCGCTAAAGTGCTTCTTCTCGATAAAGGCGAAAAGCTAGGCCGCAAGCTCGGCATCTCCGGCGGAGGCAGATGCAATGTAACGAATAATAAGGATTTGGATGAGCTCATCAAGCATATTCCGGGAAACGGGCGTTTTCTGCACAGCACCTTTTCCAATTTCAATAATAAGGATATTATCGCTTTCTTCGAGAACCTCGGCATAGCCCTCAAGGAAGAGGATAACGGTCGGATGTTCCCCGTGTCAGACAAAGCGAAAACGGTGGTCGATACGTTAATTAATCAGGTTCGCAAGCAAGGCGTCAAAATCATATTGAACGCTCCCGTAGATCATATCATGTATGCAGGCGGAAGCGTGACTGGTGTTCGCACAAAATCTGGCGAAACCTTCAGCAGCAAAAGTGTAATCGTCGCTTCAGGGGGGAAATCGGTTCCGCAGACCGGTTCAACCGGAGATGGCTATGCTTGGGCGGAAAAAGCGGGCCACACGATTACCGAGCTTTTCCCAACGGAGGTGCCGCTCACATCGAACGAGCCTTTTATAGTAAGCAAGGAGCTGCAGGGCCTTTCCCTGCGGGATGTAGGGCTGTCCGTGTGGAGCCCGAAGGGGAAGCAGCTTATTAAGCATCACGGCGATATGCTGTTCACGCATTTCGGCATTTCCGGACCCATCGTGCTGCGTTGCAGCCAGTTTGTCGTTAAAGCGCTGAAGCAGTTCGGCACGGGCAATATTGAAGTAGCGATCGACCTCATGCCAGACAAAAGCAAAGACGAGGTCTATAAGGAGACGCTGCAGCTTACGGAGAACGAATCCAAAAAAACGATTAAAAACGTGTTAAAAAACATATTGCCCGAAAAAATGATTCCGCTTCTGCTTCAGAAGGCTGGATTGCCGGATAGCCTCACTTATGACAACATTCCAAAGCAGGACTGGCTTGTCCTCTCGCAGTTCATTAAGCATTTCCCGATTCGGGTGTACGGCTCCCTGTCGATCGAAGATGCTTTCGTAACGGGCGGAGGCATAAACCTGAAAGAAGTAGATCCAAAAACGATGCAGTCGAAGCTGATGAACGGGCTTTATTTCTGCGGAGAAATTCTCGACATTCACGGATATACCGGAGGATACAACATCACTGCCGCATTCTCCACAGGCTACACGGCAGGACTACATGCAGTACGATAACTGAACATGCAAAAGGCTGTCGCGAATGTCTTCAGGACACTGGACAGCCTTTTTTTGCCGTTTACCGGCTTCTATTCAGAAAGACTAGCTGGATCTATAGGATTAGATCCGAACATCTCCCGAGAAATGATCATAGGTGCCTGGATCCGGAAGAAATTCATCACGGTAGTCCGCGTCCTCGTCGCGGTTGCGAAGTTCTTCATCATCGACTAGCGTCTGATCTCCGTCTATCCAATCTTCATTGACAAGATGGGCCGGAATCGCGATCGCATCTAGCGAATACGCGCTGCCCGTAACGGCATCGGCATCAATCTGAGAGTGATCCACCAGTTGCCCGCCGTGCGACTGGGCAATCTCAAGAGCCGAGGTCAGGTCGCTGCCCGCAGTGTGGACATGCATGCGGCTTCCATCATGGAGAACCGTCTCATAGCCAAGCTCTCTAAGCGTATCGCAGGCCAATGCAGCGCTTTGAGCGTCATTGAAATCAAATAGTAATGCGGAATTGCTATTCATGTCCGATCATCCTTTCTACTAACGTTTGGGATAGCTTGCCCAGCTAGGAAACAATTATGTAATAAGCATGAAAACCGCATGACAAGATTTAGTCACAACTAACTATTTAATTATGTTAGGTTTTATGACATAATCATTACATACGCGTATGCCGCATACTTGAATCGATGGGAGGGTGTCACCGATGAATCATTTATTTTATTTGCTTTCAGATCCTATGCTTATCATCGAGTCCGACGAATCCCGTTGGTCCATTCGCGATGTCAATCAAGCCTTTGCTGTTTTTTCCGGTTTCAAGAAATCAGATCTAATGCTGCTTGACCCTTCTTCTATCATCTCTACCGAGGAAAACGGCCTGACCTTCGATCAAGCTATTCACCTGCTGTCGGATGATTTCGCGATTACTCCCCTTCTGGAATGCAAGCTGGTAACCAAAGCCTCTCTGCCTGCCGATGTCCGTCTGACCTGCCGTAAGCTGCAAATGGGCGAGCAAACCGTCTATGTGCTGATCTGCAAGGATATGCGCGAAGCCAAGTGGATTGATGAATATATAACTCACAAAAAAATAATGATATCGTCGCTCATTAACGAACGATACAGCATCATGAGCCTTAAGCATTATTATGTCCCCGTGCAGCAGCCCTCGTCTTCGTACGTGAACAAGTCGATATTCGACCTTGTCGCCGAGCATGACCGAAGCAAGCTCAAGCGTGTGCTCGACTATGCAAAAAACAACCGTACGGACGAAGCCGTAGATTTTCAGCTTAAGCTTGGAGACCGCTATTACAGCGCCGAAGCGGTTATCCAGCCTTTCTATAATGGAAACCGCACCTTCAAAAACTTCGTCGTCATTCTTACCTCTCTGAATGTTAACAACCAAGACGAGGATCCTTCCTATAAGCTCCGCATGCTCATGCTGAGCAAAAACATATCCGTCACCTCACTCGCGCAGTCAACCCTTATCTCCTTAACGACGATTTCCAAAATTCGCAATGGCAAAATAAAAAAGCCCCAGCGACTAACTGCGGAGCTGATCGCGGGCGAGCTGGGGGTACGACCGGAAATGATTTGGAGCAGCTATAAGCACTAATCGCTGCATTATTCCTTATTGACAGGACAGCTTAAGCTTCTAAACAGCGACATATTAAAAGCTTAAACTCTAAGCAGCGAGATTTTTAAAAGCTTAAACCTCTAAGCAGTGACATTATTAAAAAAATCAAAAAAAGAGCGGCCTGTCTCCTTAGAGGCAAGCCGCTCTTTGCTATTTATCCGCGATAAGGTGCCAACGCTTCATTTAATGATTTGGTTTGCTCGTAAACCTGCTGATAAACTTTGAAGATTCCCGCATAGGCAGCAACTGCCTCTGGGTTCGGAGAATACGAATCCGCATGCTTCACGAATTTTTCTGCACAGGATTCCAAACTTTCAAACCAGCCGGAGCCGTATGCAGCTAGCATAGCCGCACCAAGCCCTGGCCCCTGCTCATTCGCAAGCGATACGACCTTGGCATCAAAGATGTCTGCCTGCATTTGCAGCCAAACCGGGTTCTGAGCGCCGCCGCCGATCGAAATGATGGTGTCGACCTTTTTGCCCGCTTTCCTGAACATATCAACCGACTCGTTAAGCGAGAACGTAATGCCTTCCATAACCGCGCGAGCAAAATGAATCCGCTCATGCGAGCCGTCTATGCCGATAAAGCTTGCGCGAATAACGGAGTCCGGATGCGGAGTACGCTCCCCGACAAGATACGGAGTAAACAGCAGTCCGCCGGCTCCCGGCTTCACGCCGCCAACGCCGTCAAGCAATTGATCGAAGGATTCGTTTGGCGCAAATGTTTTCTTGAACCAGCTTAAGCTGTAGCCCGCAGCCAGCGTAACGCCCATGACGTAGAAGGAGTCTTCCTTGCCGTGGTTGAAGAAATGCACCTTGCCCGCGAAGTCCTTCGACTTGTCATTCTCATAAGAGAGAATAACACCTGAAGTACCGATGCTGCACAGCGTCAAGCCTTCGGACAGAATGCCCGAGCCGATCGCTCCGCATGCATTGTCGGCACCGCCGGCAAACACTTTCGTAGTGGCCGGAAGTCCGGTGCTTCCGATGAACTCCGGCAATAAATGACCGACTAAGCCATGTGATTCCACTAGCGGCGGACAGAAGCTCGCTGGAAGCTCAAACGCTTCAAGCACCTCGCCGCTCCAAGCCTTGCCAGCTACGTCAAGCAGCAGCGTGCCTGCCGCATCGGAATAATCCATATGCAGCTCGCCCGTTAGGCGGTAGCGAAGGTAATCCTTCGGAAGAAGGAACAGCTTTGCTTTCGCAAAGGCTTCCGGCTCGTTCTCGCGCACCCAAAGAATCTTAGGAAGCGTAAAGCCTTCTAGAGCAGGGTTGCGCGTAATGCTAAGCAGCTTGTCGCCAAGCTTTTGCTCGATTTCGCGGCATTGTCCGGTTGTACGAGTATCATTCCAAAGGATCGCGTTGCGGATCGGGTTGCCTTCGCCATCGAGCAGCACAAGTCCATGCATTTGTCCGGAGAAGCTAATCCCTTCAATCGCGCTGGCGTCAATGCCTGCAGCGGAAGTAAGCTCTCTCAAAGCCTCAACTGTCCCGTCAACCCAATCATCCGCACGCTGCTCGCTCCAGCCGGTGTGTTCATGGAACAGCGGATAGCTGCGGGATGCTTCCCCAGCCACCGTGCCGTTCTTATCAACAAGAAGCACCTTAACGGCGCTCGTTCCCAAATCTATCCCGATTACGTAACTCATATGCTCAAAAGCCTCCCAACTTAAACGCTGAAAATAACTTCGCTCAAGATCAGGCTAATGCGCTCTTGACGGCCTGATTCGTTTTTGATCGGGTTGTTTTGAAGCGCATACTGCTCAAGTGACGCAAGCGTTGCTTTGCCCGAAACGATTTCTGCGCCGATGCCTTCTTTGAAGCTGCGGTAACGGTTGTCAACGATATTGTCGAGAATTTTCTCTTCCGTCAGCTTAGCTGCCGCTTTAAGACCCCAAGCGAAGCTGTCCATGCCTGCGATGTGGCCTAGGAACAGATCTTCCGCTTCGAACGAGCCGCGACGAACCTTCGCGTCGAAGTTAATGCCGCCGCGGCCGATGCCGCCAGCTTTCAATACTTCAAACATCGTAAGCGTAGTGGAGTAAAGATCAACCGGGAACTCATCCGTATCCCAGCCTAGCAGCAAGTCGCCTTGGTTCGCATCAAGCGATCCCAGCACGCCGTTAATAGCAGCCGTACGGATCTCGTGCTCGAATGTATGACCAGCAAGTGTTGCATGGTTCGCTTCAAGGTTAAGCTTGAAGTGGTCTTTCAAGCCGTATTTTTGCAAGAATGAGATCGTTGTTGCCGCGTCAAAGTCGTATTGGTGCTTCGTTGGCTCTTTCGGTTTAGGCTCGATCAGGAATTGCGCATCGAAGCCAATTTCATTGGCATATGCGATTGCCATATGGTACAAGCGAGCAAGGTTATCAAGCTCAAAGCCCATATCCGTGTTAAGAAGTGTATCGTAGCCTTCGCGGCCGCCCCAGAAAACGTAGTTTTCTGCGCCAAGCTCTTTGCCGACTTCAAGGCCTTTCTTTACTTGTGCAGCTGCATAAGCATAAACATCTGCATTAACCGCTGTTCCTGCACCATGTACGAAGCGCGGGTTCGAGAACATGTTAACCGTGTTCCAAAGCAGCTTTTTGCCGGAGGATTTCATGTTGTCCTTCATTAGTTCAACGATAACATCCAGGTTTTTGTTCGTTTCTTGCAGCGTTGCGCCTTCTGGAGCGATGTCCACGTCGTGAAACGCGAAGTAAGGAACGTTCAATTTGTTCAAAAATTCAAAGTTAGCCTCTACGCGCGCTTTCGCACGGTCAAGCCCGTTATATTGATCCCAGCCGCGAACCATAGTCGGTGCGCCGAACGGGTCTGTACCGTTAGCGTTGAATGTATGCCAGTAAGCAACAGCGAAGCGAAGATGCTCTTCCATCGTTTTGCCTAGAATGACTTGTTTAGGATCATAATGTTTGAATGCCAGTGGATTATCGGAACCTTTACCTTCAAACTGGATCGTGTTGATTTCTTTGAAATAACTCATAGAAATTGAAATCCTCCTCATCGGAATTCGATATTTTTGTTAGTGCTTACATTTAGAATAACACGGGTTAACTTAGTTTGTCTATTAAACAAACTAAGTTTTTATGTTAAACTAAGCGTACCTTGCAATTTCGTGCATCGCCGTATTCAGTATGCGAAGCCAGCAAGCCGTATATTCGACATTTCGTGATACAATGATAGATATTGTGACTTGGACGGAGGCCTATTTTTTGAAAATCAAACCAACAGGAGACTTAGCGCTCATCAAAAAGATCAATACGGCCATCGTGCTCGAAGCCGTACTAAAGCATGCCCCGCTCTCGCGGGCGCAAATATCCGAGCTGACCGGGCTTAATAAAGCAACCGTCTCAAGCTTGGTGCAGGACTTAATCGACAGCCATCTCGTACTCGAGAATGGACCCGGACAATCGAGCGGGGGGCGCAAGCCCGTCATGCTGCTCTTCAACGGTACGGCAGGCTATGCGGTAGGCATAGACCTCGGCGTTAATTATATCCGCGGGATTCTAGTCGACATGGAAGGCAATGTCATAGCCGAGCAGCTGCGGGGACTCAAGCAGCAGAATGCCGAGCAGGCAATCGACCAACTAACTGCCTGCATCGAGCTGTTAATAAACGAAGCTCCCGACAGTCCATATGGCATCGTAGGCATTGGGGTAGGCGTTCCCGGCATCGTGGATGACAACGGCACCATTCTATTCGCCCCCAATTTGAAATGGCGTCAGGTTGAGCTGCAGAAGCAGCTTAAGGAGCGCTTTGGCCTGCCTGTCACAATCGACAACGAAGCCAATGCAGGTGCACAGGGCGAACAGAAGTACGGAGCAGGCCGCGGTATCCCCAATCAAATTTATGTAAGCGTGGGAATCGGAATCGGAACAGGAATTATACTGAATAAAGAGCTCTATAAAGGGACTTCAGGATTTTCCGGCGAGCTCGGGCATCTCTCGATTGAGTATGACGGCAAACCCTGCAGCTGCGGGAACAGAGGGTGTTGGGAATTGTATGCATCTGAGAATGCGCTGCTTGAGCGTGCTTCCTTACTCGGCTATGAAAGCCTCGAGGAGTTATTGGAAGCAGCCGCCGAGGGCGATGAACGCGTCGTGGCACTCATTCGTTCCATTGGTGATTATTTAGGCGCCGGCATTGCCAATATCGTCAATGTCTTTAATCCTGACGTGGTCATCATTGGCAATCGAATGAGCCGTGCGGCGCAGTGGCTGGAGCCCGCTGTGCAAGCAGCCGTTGACCAGCGTACGCTGCCCTATCATCGTGAGCGGATGCGAATATTATTCGCTGAGCTTCAAGATCAATCCGCCGTGCGTGGAGCCGCTTATTACGCGATCAGTACGTTTTTCTCCAAAATAAAAAGCGGACAATAGCAGACAGTAGTAGACATAGCAGACATAGCAGACATAGCAGACATAGCAGACATAGCAGACATAGCGGACAGTAGCAGACATAGCAGACAGTAGCAGACATAGCAGACAGTWGCAAACATAGCAGACAGTWGCARACATAGCAGACAGTAGCAGACATAGCAGACAGTAGCAGACATAGCAGACAGTAGCAGACATAGCAGACAGTAGCAGACATAGCAGACAGTAGCAGACATAGCAGACAGTAGCAGAGCAG